>PLXM01000082.1 GCA_003153235.1 Rhodospirillales bacterium | reverse complement strand
ATTCTGTCAGAAGCTGTGTGGCCATGATTGTAAGCCTTTCAACCGATGTAACTGAATCGTTAAGCAATAATATTGCCCATTTGCAGGGCAACGTCAAATAGCTTTATTGTTTGAAATGTAACGATTTTTAATGACAGTCTCCCCGCAAAAAAGCAGGGAAGTATACCTCTCCCCCGAAGGGGAATGGCGCGAGTGAAGGGACTTGAACCCTCGGCCTCTTCCGTGACAGGGAAGCGCTCTAACCAACTGAGCTACACCCGCTTGCATTAGCAGGGTTCCTGTTATGGCGAAGTTTTTACTTTCCGTCAATTATAAACTTGAATTCCACCACGTTAAATTCCAGAATCATGGTCCGTTGGGCTTTTATCGCTTGTTCCATTGATAACCTTCTGGCATCGTTTTGAAATGATTAAGAAGCCTCTCCGGATCATTATCCTGATTTCCTGCTTTGCGCTCGTTGCCGCCGTGACCGCCTGCTCGGATGGCATTTTCAGCATCCGCGGGTATCTACCTGAAGGAAACTACGAAGAAATGCTGCCGCCACCACAGCCGGCAGAGCCTCAAAAAACAATCGTGCCCGACTTCATCAGGAGAGTCCTGAATGAAAAGGACATGTCTGCTCCTGCGCAACAGCCTCTGCCGCCATCAGCACAGCCGTCAGCCCCGGCTGTAACGCCGCCAGCTTCACCGCCGCCCGCGCCAACAACACCCAAGGCGACTCCACGGAAACATGAAACTGATCCGCTTGACGGGTCATAACCCGATAAAATAATCAGAAGACATTCCATATATTTACATATAACAAAACATCGTTTGTTAGCCGATTTATTTTTCAAAAATATGTTGCATAACTACATATAGATTGATAATTTCCGTATCTATCATAAAGACAATTTACAGACAGACGGAGATTTCTCATGGGCATTTTCAAGGACTATTCAGATATCGGCAAAAATGGACCGTCCGAAAAGTTCCTCAAGGTTTATAAAGACAAGGCGCAATACCACACCTACAGCACCAAAGCATATAACATGATCAATGGTGCCATTGCCGCCTTTTATGAAGGCCGCCCTGAAAATGTTCAGGCGGCAATGGCAAATGAAAAGTCTATCAGGAGTTATAATTATTGGCAGCTTGCGCCCAATGTTCTTTTCAAGATAACCGAAAAGACCAATGAGAAACTCGCGAACATAAACCTTGCCGTGGCAAAAATCCCCGAACAGGACAGAAAAGAATTTCTCAGCACTGCCCTAAACAACGCTTTCGGAAATAACATCGGCAATGAAGTGTTTTATTCCACGATGCTGCAAGCGGGCGCCGATGCAAACGCCAGCATTGATGGCCATGCCGGCGCGCTGCTTGTCACCGCCGCCTGCAACAAGCAACCCATATCCGTTATCAAGCTGCTGTATGACAACGGTGCCAGCTTTGATGATGCGCTTACAACCATGCACAGTCAGGGTCATGAAACGGCCGATATAGACAGGCTCAAGTTCTTCGAAGAAAAAGTCACAGGCAGCAAGCCAGCGCCCGCAAAGGCTGAACCGGCAGTTCAACCTATTCCGGTAGCAGTCACTCAAGACGCTGACGTGCGCGAGCTTCTGGTCTTGATACTGGAGCAGATGACGGAAATCACCAAGCGTCTGCCCCCTCCTCCCGCCGAACAACCGGTGGCTAACACCACCCAACCACAACCCGCAAAAGCGCCACAGGGAAAAAAATCTTACCCAGCCGTAAAAGGCTTATAAGGACAAGAACATGAAAAAATCGAAATATACGGATTTCGGCAAAAATGCAGCGCCCGAAAAGATTCTGGCTCAGTATAAAAAGGTTCTAGACAATAGCGGCTGGGCAGGATCTTACAGCCTCAGATTAAGCAACCTGGTTGACGGAGCCATTGAAGCGTTTCGTGAAGGGCGCCCGGAAAATATCCAGATGCTTATTGCCCACGCCAAAGAACTTGATAGCTACTATTATCCGGACATGACCGCCAATATTCTTCATGCGTTGACCGAAGGCAGCGATGACAAAACCACTATTATAAATCTTGCTATCGCGACCGTCTCGCAAGACAGGAAGACCAGCCTTCTTTCAGATGCGCTAAAGACCTCTATTCGCGAAAGTATAGGTGAAGAGTCATTCTTTACCGCTCTTTATAAAGCAGGCGCCAGTTTCGATATGGCTATCTCGATGATGCACGCCGAGCCCCACGAATTAAGCGACCTGGCAAGCCTGAAATTCTTTCAGGAAAAGATTTCCGACACCAGTTCTCCTGTCACTAAAGAAGCCACAGCTGCCATCCCCGCGATCCCTGCTATCCCCAAAATTTCCGCAGAAGATGCCGATGTACGTCAACTCCTGACCCAGCTTCTGGAACAGGTGACGGAACTCACACAGGAAGTGAAACGTCAGGGAGCTCAGGCTGCCGCCGCCAAGGCGAGTCAGCCTGAAGCAAAGTCCACACCGGCAAAAAGGTCGTACCCTGCAGTCAAAGCCCCCTAACACAAAATATCAACGGAGAAAAAATATGTTTGGCAAGAAAAAAAACGAAGTGAAAGACTACACAGTAAACGGAATGTCCCTGTTAGACGTCGGCACTCATGGAACCACAACTGATCTGGATCAGGCCAGCAGCATGCTGTTCGATCCCAGCAATCCCGATGCCGGAAAGTTGCTGCAGGGCGCAATACAAGCCTTCAATGAAGGGCGCCCTGAAAACGTCCAGCATATCCTGACCAATCCGCAAAAATTCAGAACCTACAGGGATTACTACGGTAACAATGTGGATGTAGCCACCCAGACTCTTACCACGCTGGTAACCGGAAAAGATTACGCTGTCGAGATTTTAACCCTCGCGCTAGCAAAAGTGCCTGCAGAGGCAAAACAGGATATCCTCAACCAGACACTGGTGAGCCATATTTTCAATAGCGGCAAACCTTCCGAAACCTTCATCAATACCCTTATTGAGGCAGGCGCCGATGCCAATGCCCCGACAAAAGACGGCTTTAAGGGACACGTGCTCGCCTTTGCCGTTGAGAAGAGCAAGCCGTTGCCTGTCATAGAACTCCTTTATAAAAATGGCGCCAGTTTTGACGATGCCTTGTTCCTGATGCAGGTAAAAAAATGGAAAAAAGAATCAATGGACAACCTGAAAGTCTATCGGGAGAAAGTAACCGGACAGCCCGCCACAGAAGAAGGCGAGATCCTGAAAGTCCTGAAACTGCTGCGTGAGGACATCGCTGAAATGACCAAACGTCTGCCGTCTGAAGCGGCCACGCCGAAACATGCTGAAACAAAACCGGCAGCCAACGCGAACCAACCGGAAACAACCCAGCCGGAACTGCCTAAAGCTCCGCAGCCTAAAAAAGCCTATCCCGCAGTGAAAGGCCTATCAAGGACAGGGACATGAAAAAATCGACATACGCGGCCGTCGGCAAGAACGGGCCGGAAGACAAGCTCGTATCCGCCTTCAACAAAGTGGTGGGTTACCACTCTTATGCGCCAACAATGGCTAAAAGAGATAGCCTGATCAAGGGTGCTGTTGACGCCTTTCACGATGGGCGCCCTGAAAATATCCAGACAATCTTTGCCGAGTACAATAAAATCCGCCTCGCCAAGGGCGCTGATGCTTATTATGAAGTGTACCAAGCGGCGCTTATGCTGAACGACCTCTCCGCCACAGCCGATGACAAATCTGCCCTCATTGATAAGGCGCTCGAAAAAATCCCCGCAGTGGATAAGAAAAACATGCTCAGTCACATGCTGGAAAGATCCGTAAAGACTGATATTGGCGATGAATTGTTTTATGCCAGCCTCGTGAAGTCCGGCGCGAGTTTTGATGACGCCCTCGCCTTGGCTTATAATGATCCCTCCAAATGGCATAAGGACGAGTACATAAAGAAATTAAACCTTTATCAGAAGGCCATCACCCCTCAAAAACCGGTTTCGGCGGAATCCCCTTCCGACCTGCTGTCGGCCGTGCTGCAAATGCAGGAACAGATGGTGACCCTGACACAGGAAGTGCGCGATCTGAAAGCTTTGATGGAACCGCGTAACGCCATCCCGTCCGAGAAGACCATCCCAGCACAAGAAAAGAAAACCTATCCCGCGATAAAGGGATTGTAATTTCAGAAGCCGGGCGTTTGTGGCTGCACCGTGCTGCGGTTTTCCGCTGCCGACGTCACCTGCCTTGTGTGCGCTCTTTGCACGGCAGCCTTAAGCGCTTCTGTTTGATTGATCGGCTGCACGACCTGATCTGCCTTCTCTTTCGTCCACTGGCGGTAAAGGACGACATGCGGAACATAGACGTCTTCCTGAACAAAAACAGCCTTGCCCTCTTCGTTCACATCCTGATGCCAGCAGGGCATGACGGCAGTCTCCGGATGATTTGTGACGCGCTTGCAGGCGTCCCAGAAAGCTCCCATCTGCCCCGGGTCCGGCATGTCAGACGGCCCTTTGACGCTGCCGAAGGCCTCCCAGAACAGGCGGCGCAGCGGCTGGTGGACTTCAAAGGCGCGTTGTAAAAGTCCCGCATCGCCGGTTTCTCCGAAAACATCCCGCATCATCTGCGCCATGACGTCGGCTTTGTTGTCGAATTCCTTTTCCAGCGTGCGCAGGCTATCGTCGCGCTTGCGGGTCAGTTCTTCCACGGATGTATTCCATTCATTCTCCGCATCCATCAGGATTTCCACCGAGACTTCCTTGCCGTCGTCATCGGCTACGCGGACAACTCCCTTGTTGTAATCGCTCACATCAAACATTCCCTGCCCGATCTTCGAAAGGAATCCACGTAAATCCCCCGCGCGTTGGGGATGATCTTTAGACTGCGCCCAGCTCTCGTACAGCTCAACGCCGGGATAGATGGCAACGCTTATTGTCGTATCCTTTTGCGAGGCATATCCTTTAAACCGGTCGGGTATTATATTCTTGACCTTCAAATCGGTTTCAGCCCAGCCCAGGGGCTGGAGAAAGCCGGGGTTCATCAGGTCTTCCACTTCCGTCGGACCGATGCGCAGCACAACGCCGTGACTGTTCAGGAAAAGCAGGTCATGGTGCGTGCCGCGGAATATTTCCTGCGGCTTGGGCATCGGCAGCCCCAGCTGCTCCAGTATATTCCTAACCTGCGTGGCATAAGGCTCTTCGTTTAGATAATCATGCTCACGGTGCTCCGCCGCGATTTCTTTCCCGTCTTTCCAGTCGGTATAGCACCAGCCGTATTGAACCTCTCCGGCTGGAGCACCGCTCACCTCGGCAAAGGTTTCAGACAAACTTCCGGATGGCTCTGGCATAAATATCCCTCAATCCACAGAAAAGACATATGTCATAATTATAGACATTAATTATTAATAATCGCTTAATATCTGGATGCGCTTAAAAAGGTATCCCCAAGTAATTACACCCTTTGGAAGAACTAACGCGTTGGTTTCCCTTTTTCCTCTGTAGAAGGCCGC
>PLXM01000217.1 GCA_003153235.1 Rhodospirillales bacterium | reverse complement strand
GCTTCTTCAAATTTGCCGATGCGGCGGGCGGCGGCGCCAGTAAATGCGCCTTTCTCATGGCCGAACAATTCAGATTCAAGCAGGTTCTCAGGGATAGCGGCGCAGTTGAGCGAGATAAAATGCCCCCGTGCGCGCTTGCTCTTCTGGTGGATATAGCGGGACATGACTTCCTTGCCTGTGCCCGACTCTCCGGTGATAAGGATGGTGGCATCCGACGGCGCAACCCTGTCCGCCAGCGTCATGACAGCCTTCATGGAAGGGTCGCTCGCCAGCATGGTGTTGTTTTCTTCGGTTACAGCTTCGAGAACGGCAGCGATCAGTTCGGCATTCGGCGGCAGCGGAATATATTCCTTGGCGCCGGCCTTGATGGCTTTGACGGCGGTTGCGGCGTCCGTGCCGATACCGCAGGCGACGATCGGAATGGCGATGCGCTCGGCTTTCAACTGCTCGACCATCGCGGCGATGTTGAGTTTGATGTCCATCATGATCAGGTCGGCGCCCTTGCCGTTGCGCAGCGCACCCATGGCCTGCTCAATATCCTCGGTATGTGTTACTTTCGCACCGCGCCCGATGGCGATCTTGCCGGCCGTGCTGATCTGCCCGCTCAGGCTGCCGATGATCATCAACCGCATGGTAAGTTATCCTCTACTCTCTATATACTACTGTGGCCTGTCGGATTTCACGATTTCAGTCATCGTCACGCCGAGGCGGTCTTCAACAACGATAACTTCGCCGCGGGCGACAAGCCGGTTGTTCACATAGATATCAATTGCTTCGCCGACCTTGCGGTCCAGCTCGACAACCGCGCCGCGGCCCAGCTTCAGCAACTGGCTGACCTGCATGGTCGATTTGCCGAGCACGGCGGAAATCTGCACGGGGATATCGTAAATTGCGTCGATATCCTTCTTGCGGGTCTCGACGGTAGCACCTTGTTTTACTTCCTCGAAAGAGACGCCTTGCGTGGTCGGGTCATTGGGTGGTGTCATTTCAGTTCTCCGTTCCTGTTAGGGTTGTTATTTCTTGTTTTGCTCCAGCGCCGCGTTCATACCGGCGATGGCTTTGGTAAATTCGTTTTCGATCTGCGAGTAGAGCCTTTCATAGAGACGCTCCGCGCCGCCGTCCGCCCATTCCACGCGGCAGTCTGTTGCGGCAAGGCCGTCATCGGCAATCAGAATAACTTTCCCGGCGAAATCCTTGCCGGATGTCATTGTGTCCAACCGTGTTTTGAGCGCTTCGAGATGAGCTGTCGGGACGGTTACGGCGATGCGCGGTTCGTCCTTTCTGGCCTCGATGGACTGTATGATCACGTTCTCTATTTCCGATACTGAATATTGCTGTGCGAACCCGGGTAGGAGCTTACTGATCACTTGCATAGTCAGTTTTACTGCATCGACGCTTTTCTCGATCTCGCGGCGATCTTCGTTCTTGGCCATTTTTTCCGCAAGTGCCAGTGTTTTCTGCATCAGCTCGGAGATTTTGGTTTCCTGCTGCTTTTGCGTTTCCTTGACGCCTTCGGCTTTTCCGGCGGCCAGGCTCTGGTTTTTGGCCAGTACCAGCTGCTCTTCCGAATACACGACAACCTCCGGCTTCGAGCGGTCAAAGTTGTTCGTGTCAAACAGGAATTTCTTCGCGTCTGTCATAGGTGTCGGTCCGCCTTCTTTAGAAGATGAGCTCATCATCATCTTTCGAGGTTACAATCGTGATTTCGCCCTTGTCGGCGAGGTCTTTGGTTACGGCAACGATGCTCTGCTGTGCTTCTTCAACATCTTTAAGGCGCACAGGGCCCATAGCTGAGATATCTTCCTTCATAATCTTGGCGGCACGCTCCGACATGTTGCCAAAGAAGAGATCTTTCATGGCATCGGATGCGCCCTTCAGGGCCAGAGGTATCTTTTCCTTGTCGGCGGTGCGGATAATCGTCTGCAGCGCGCCCGGATCGAGCTTCGCAAGGTCTTCGAAGGTGAACATCAGGCTGCGGATCTTCTCGGCGGCATCCGGATTACGCTCTTCAAGGGAACCCATGAACTGCGTTTCGACCGCGCGCTCGAGGTTGTTGAAGATTTCGGCCATGATTTCGTGGCTGTCACGGCGGTTGGTGCGGGCGAGGTTCGACATGAATTCGGTGCGCAGTGTTTTTTCAACGTCGTCCAGAACTTCTTTTTGCACAGCCTCCATGCGCAGCATGCGCATGATGACTTCCATCGCAAATCCTTCCGGCAGTTTGGCGAGAACGCGCGCAGCATGTTCGGGCGTGATTTTCGAGATCACGACGGCAACGGTCTGCGGGTATTCCTTCTGCAGGTAGCTGGCAAGGATTTCCTCGCTGACGTTGGAGAGCTTCTCCCACATCGTGCGGCCGGCGGGGCCGCGAATTTCTTCCATGATATTGTCGACNNTGCCCTCGGCGAATTCGACGAACAGCCGTTCCGTCACGTTGGCGCTGACCTTGCCGAGGGTCGACATCGTCTGGGAAATCTGCATGATTTCGTCTTCATCAAGCTGCTCGAATATCTTGGCGGTGTGCTCTTCGCCGAGTGACAGCAGCAGAATGGCCGACTTTTCGGCGCCTGTCAGTGTGCGGTAATCTTCACGTACGCGCATGACTTAACTCTCCCCCATCAACTTTCTTGTGACATCCATGAACGAATGACAGCCACCGTTTCAGCGGGGTGGTTCTGCACCAGTTCACTAATTTTCTGAACGGAGGAAGCCTTCACCTTACCCTCCACCTGCGACATATCAATCATGTTTTCAAGTTCTCCGGTCTCGCCGCCCCCTTGCTGGGGCCCGGAAAGTTGCGCAGGGCGCATACCTCCCGCCAGCATAGCGGTTTCATCGCCCGCGCTCATGCCTCCTGCGGGAAGGCGCGGCACGGATTGTATCATGTGCACGGCAAGTGGTCTTAAGACCAGTAGAATGACCAGCACAGCGACAACGCTAAGGGTGAGTGTTTCGGCAACGCCCAGAAGATCGGCTTTCTGGAAGCCCATGATCTGTGAGTCATCCTTGACAGGAGCGGCCTGCTGCTCTTCGACGAACTGCATGTTAACGACCTGCACGGTGTCGCCGCGTGTTTCATCGAAGCCGACTGCTGATTTCACGAGACTTGTGATCTTGTCGAGTTCAGCCTGATCGCGGGGGGCATATTTCTTGGGGGGTTCCCAGTCCTTCGCTGCATCCTTGGGCTTCTCGGCTTTATCGTCGGTCATGTATTTGCCATCAACCAGCACGGCAATGGAAAGCTTCTGCACCTGACCCGAGGCGCGTTGCAGGTTCTCGACGGTTTTGCTGATCTCGTAGTTGGTGACTTCTTCGGTGTGGTCATTCTTGCTGGCGGGCGGTGCTTCGGGCGCTTTGGCACCGGCGGGAAGTCCCGGCAGATTGTTGGCGACCGATACCGCATTTGTATTGCCGCTGGAAGAGGATGAAGAATTATCGACATTACTTTCTTGCGTTGTTTGCGTTGACCTGACGACCTGTCCATCCGGGTTGTAAGATTCGGAATTGCGGTTGACGACATCGAAGTTCATTTCCGCCGTTACGTTAGCGCGAACCTTGCCGTAGCCGACGATGTGACCGACCAGATCTTCAACCGAGCGCGAGATGCGTCTTTCGTATTTCTGTTTCATCTCTTCGCCTGTGCGGGCGGAGGTTTCATCCTGACTGTCATCCTCGCCGCGGGCGAGGAGGTTGCCGCTCTGGTCGATGATGGCGACGTTGGCGGCCTTCAGTTGCGGCACAGCAGCAGCAATCAGGTGCTGTATCGCCTGGATCTGCTCAGGTGACATGCCTGTGTTGTCATGCAGGTTCAGGAACACGCTGGCGCTTGCGGGGCTAGTATCCTTGCTGAAAAGCTCGCGTTGCGGTAATACAAGGTGGATGCGTGCACTGCGCACGCCGTCGATTGTTCCGACAGTGCGTGACAGTTCACCCTCTAGCGCGCGCAACTGGTTGATGTTCTGCACGAAGCTCGTTGTTCCAAAGGCTTGTTTCTGGTCAAAAATTTCGTAGCCGACGGAACCCTGGTGAGGCAATCCATCTTGCGCCAGAAGCATGCGAGCTTTGCCGACATCTTTTTGCGGCACTGTTACTTGTGCGCCGTCATCACTGAGTTTGTAAGTTATTTTGGCGTTGTCGAGTTTTGCTGCGATATCCGTGGCATCGGCTGTAGTGAGGTTGCCGTAGAGAAGCGTCATACCTGGTGTATTCGATCTTGCGGCGACGAAAATAAAAAACACCACAAGTCCGAAAAAGGTCAGCAGCATAATCGCAAGCCGGCCCGCACCCAAATTTTTCAGCGTTTCAAAAAGAGAATCCACGTCATACCACCTTACTTTGAAGTTATCTCAAAGAAGGGAATCCGAGCGTTCAAAAAAAAGCAAACCCCAAAACCCCACATCTTCAAGAGTAATCAATTTTTGCGAACTAGGCAAATTTTGCCCGAATCTTTCTTCGCATTAATAAGTCATGCATTTTTTATGCTAATCTCATGTTAACAAATTACATTTTATAAAGTGATAATAACCACTTAGATTTTATGGTTATTTTAAGCTGTTCTTTGATGTTAACTATTCGTTAACTACTTGTTTATAATGAATTTTTTTCTTGATTTATTTTTGGGGGCGTTATATCATGGAAGTAGTAGGAGTAGGCCGACCTCGTGGAGAGGTATGCCTGCTAAATGGGAGCCATAGAAAATGGTTGACGTTGTTAGTGCAGTATCGTCTGTGCAGAATGCAGTTCTGAAACCTAGTGTTCAGAGCACGAGCGCGCCGTCGGCGCCGCTGCCGCCATCCACGTCGAGCACAGATTTTGTTACATCCGGCATCGTTATGGATAATTTACAGAATGTTGCGATTCTCGAATATCGCTCAAGTCAGACCGGACAGGTCGTACAGCAATATCCGGATCAGGCACAGATTAATGCCTTTAAGGCTGCGGAGCATCTGGCGCGTCAGGCGGCGAGCCTTAAACAGCCTCAGCCCCAGGAACATATGGCTGTATCATCTGTCGATGTACACCAAACACAAACAACAGCTCCCGCACCATCTGCTGCGGGCGGGTCTGATGCAGGTTCAGCCGGTTCCAGCGGTAGCGTAGGAAGTTCCGGCGGCAACACGACGACGTCCATCGTGGCCTAGTCTCTGCGGTTTTTCTTTGTAAGGGTATAATCGGCTTTGGGCCGGTTTTTTTATGCGAGGCTGTCCGTCGCCATCATCCTGTCCGATGCATTCTGCGAGGCTGCTGGCGTGGGCACGCCTGTTTTCTTCATTAAGCCCGCCGCTATACTGCGGTTAATATTGATAAGCGCCTTGAACTTCTCGGGCTGGGTGTCGATGAGTATTTCCTGCGTCTGTTTAAAGACAAAGAATGCCAGTGAAGCCACGTTATTCTTGATTTCCTGAGGCAGGCGGTGGTCAGGATTGCTCATGTCGGCGACGAAGAGCTGCCAGAGCTTCTGGTTATGCCCGACCGTGCTGCCGATCTCTTCCAGACGGACTTTTTCGCCGGATTGTATGCGGCTGGCAAGGTCTTCCAGCTTCTGTGCCGCCTGGAGGAGGACTATGCCTTCCATTGTTCTCTGGTCGGTTTCCGCAGCCATGTTACTGTAAGTATTAGCTGCTTTTGAATAGGGGTTTTGATTAGGCATTGGCGAGCATCTCCCTTTCATGTTCCATCAGGTTACGCGCCTCTTTAAGGGCCTTGTAGTACTCTCCGTTCATGAGGTGACTGCTTATTTTTGCAAAAAAGAGAGAGGTCGAAGGGGCTGCATGCTGGATGTCATGAATAAGGGAAAAATAGGTTTTGTGCATCTTTTCCGGGTCCGGCGAGATGTACATGAGCTGCACGGTGAAATAGATCTTTTTACAGGGTGTATCTGCTTCATCCTCAAGCATAATATCCTTTTCGCGCAGGATGGGCGCAGAGCCTTCGATATGCAGGCGTGTACGCGCGTCGTCATTCGTGACGAGGGCGTTGCCGATGATAAGTCTTTCAGAAGGTTTAAGGTCGATGATCAGTGCCATGAGATTCTCTCCGGTCTTTTACGGTGACGAGGTTCTTTCGCCATTTCTACTTATCCCCAGTATCTCACGAGATGGTTAATAAAATAATAACAAATTTTGCTTGTTTTCCGGACTGAACCCGCCCAATTTACCCGATAGAGGGGCCGATTGATGACCAAAAGTAAAGATTTAACATATAATTTAGACATGGAAGAGCAGAGCGAGGAGGGTAAAATTATCCTTCACGGTGAAGCGGACTTCGAGGGTATGCGCAAAGCCGGACGGCTGGGCGCCGAGGTGTTGGATTTCATTACACCCTACGTGAAGCCAGGCATCATGACTGATGAGCTCGATAAGTTGTGCCATGATTATATTATCGATCATAAGGCGATACCGGCGCCGTTGAATTATCGCGGCTTCCCGAAGTCTATCTGCACATCGATCAACCATGTGGTCTGCCACGGCATTCCCGGGTCGAAGACGCTGGAGAATGGCGACATCCTGAATATCGATGTCACCGTCATTCTCGACGGGTGGCACGGCGACACCAACCGTACTTATTACGTGGGCGATAAAGTGCCCACCAAGGCAAAGCTGCTTATTGACGCGACCTATGAATCAATGATGCGCGGCATTGAAGCCGTTAAACCCGGCGCAACGCTTGGTGATATCGGCCACGCTATCCAGACGTATGCGGAGGGCAAAAGATTTTCAGTCGTGCGCGATTTCTGCGGTCACGGCATCGGAAAGATTTTTCACTGTCCTCCTTCTATCCTGCACTTTGGCAAGCCCGGCATAGGCATGAAGCTGAAGAAGGGTATGTTCTTCACTATCGAGCCGATGATCAATGCCGGCAGCTGGGAAACAAAAGTCCTCAGCGATGGCTGGACGGCAGTGACGAAAGACCGTTCTTTGTCAGCGCAGTTCGAGCATAGCCTTGCGGTCACCGATACGGGCTTCGAGATATTCACGCTGTCGCCCAAGGGATATACAAAGCCGCCTTATGTCTGATTGCATGTGAAACATGGTGTCTGAACCAGCAAAAAAAGATGTGCCGCATTATGCCGGCCATCGCGACCGCCTCCGTGAGCGGTTTTTAAAAACCGGCGTCGATGGCCTGCAGGATTACGAATTACTGGAAATGATTTTGTTCTCGGCCATTCCGCGGCGCGATNNGCCAGCATCACGGACCTGCAGAAAGTCAAAGGTTTGAGCGAAAACGCCGCCGTGCTTCTCAAGGCAGTGCAGGCCTTGACGCAGAAGATGCTGAGAAACGACATGGAGAAAAAGCCTATTCTCGGTTCATGGCAGAAGCTGATTGATTACTGCTATGTCACCATGGCGCATGAGAAGCGCGAGCACTTCCGCGTGCTGTTCCTCAACCGCAAGAACCGGCTGATAGCCGACGAAGTGCAGCAGGTGGGTACGGTCGATCATACGCCCGCTTATCCCCGCGAAATCGTCAAGCGCGCGCTGGAGCTGGGCGCGACGGCGATGATCCTCGTGCACAATCATCCCAGTGGCGATCCTTCACCCAGTGATGCCGATATTGGTATGACTAAAGAGATTATTCGCGCTGCGGCCGCACTTGATATTCTTGTCCATGACCACCTGATCATCTCTCAGAACGGGCATGTCAGTTTCAAGTCGCTTGGATTGTTAAGTTTTACCGGCTGACTTTTCTAGGCTGTTCTGCGGGGAACAAAAACAATAGCTTCCATTTCCAGCACTGGTTCTCCTTTTTGATTAGTGACTGTGTTTTTTGTGCGCATCAGCCCGCGTTCCGGCGTTTTGTCCGAGGTGCGCAGTTCGAGAATTTCTATTTCCAGCGATAAAACATCGCCGGGGCGGACGGGGCGGGGCCAGTTCATCTTTTCGACGGGGCGGCCCACCATCCCGCCCTGCATTTTGGGCATCGTATCAACAATCATCCGCATCGCCAGGCTGGCGGTGTGCCAGCCGCTGGCGACCAGTTCGCCGAAAAAGGTGTTCTTCGCCTTAACGGGATCGGTGTGAAAATCCTGCGGATCGTATTGTTTGGCAAAAGCGATGATGGATTGTTCTGTGACTTGCACAGAGCCCGCAGAAAATCTCTGACCGACATGCAGGTCTTCAAGGGTGACAAAGCTTTGTGTTGGGGGCTCAGTTGCAGGCATTGGGCTCTTTCATTCAAATAATATTGTTATAATAATACTTTAAAATCAATAAGTTAACTATTATTTATTTTAACATAAATAAATGTTGATCGGTTTTCATATTTATGTATAATCATAGAAGTCATGTCATTGGAGAATCCGATAATGGAAACATCGCTGGCGCAAGGATTCAACGAAACAGCGGCGGCGGCGTATGCGGCGTTCCCGCAGGAGTTGAAGAAACTCGTTGTTTTTCTTACGCCTTCTTCAGACACGCCGGTTTACGTCTCGCCTGAAGTCGCGGCGCAACTGACGAAAAGCACGGCTGATATTAAAGCGGCTGTCGAAAAAGTGGCCAACGGGATGCATGATCGGGGCTCGATAGGCACCGCGCTCAAGAAATTTAATCTGGCCGGAACCCCCGTTGATCTGATCGCTTTGGATAGAGATAATAAAAGAGGCGCTTTTTCCGAGCGGTATACACAGGAGATGCGGCTGCTCTTTACCCTCGATCACGAAATAGGCCACCATATCGTTAAGAACGGATACCCT
>PLXM01000125.1 GCA_003153235.1 Rhodospirillales bacterium | reverse complement strand
GCAAATCATGTCCAAAAGCGATGTCATCAATACCCGCGTGGAGCCGTCCGTCAAGCGGTCGGTTGAGGCTATCCTGCGCCCCCTGGGGCTGACGACGACGGATGCGATCAATATGTTCCTGCATCAGGTGATGCTGCGGGACGGTCTGCCTTTTGAGGTTCGCCGCCCGAATGCCGTCACGCGCCGGGCGCTGGGGAATGCGAAGGCCGGAAAGAACACGAAGCGCATATCTCTTGAAGCGTTGAAAAACGAGTTCAAATAATGCTCGATCTGTACCTTGAAGGCAGATTCAGGAAAGACCTGGCCGCGAAGCATCGCCCCCACAAATTAAAAGGCGAATGGGATTCTTTCCATGAATGCCACATTGGTCCTGACTGGTTGCTGATCTACCTCGCGACAGACAGCCGTCTTATTTTAGTGCGTACCGGCAGTCACTCCGATCTTTTCGGCTGAACTCGCCAGCCCCCGCCTGCGCGGGGGTGGTGTAGCTGCTTAGCCGCAGCCGCAGGTGTTGCCGCAGGAGCCGGTCATTTCGGCGTCTTTCTTGTAATTCTGCAGGGCGAACTTCCAGTTGACCAGTTTCTCGACGAACACCTTGACGAAGTCAGCGCGGCGGTTCTGGTAGTCGAGGTAATACGCGTGCTCCCACACATCGCAGACCAGCAGCGGCGTTTTGCCGTCGGTGAGCGGTGTTTCGGCGTTCGCGGTCTTGACGATCTCGAGCTTGCCGTTGTTGGACACGAGCCATACCCAGCCGGAGCCGAACTGGCCGACGCCTGCGGCGACAAACTGTTCCTTGAACGCATCAAAGCTGCCGAAAGCCTCGGTGATCTTTTCTGCCAATGGTGAAGGCGCTGCGCCGCCGCCGTTGGGCGTCAGGCTGAGCCAGAATAAATTGTGGTTGTAGATCTGGCCGATGTTGTTGAACAACGGGCCGACGCCTTGCTTGCGTGAGGCAATCACAGCTTCTTCGAGCGGCAGGCCGGCCAGCGGCGTGCCCTTGACCAGTTCGTTCGCCTTGTCCACATAGGCCTTGTGGTGTTTGCCGTGGTGGAATTCAAACGTCTTGGCCGAAATGTGCGGCTCGAGCGCCGCCTTGTCGAAGGGCAGTTCGGGGAGGGTGAAAGTCATGGCGGGTTCCTGTGTTTTGAGTTGCGGTTGTGACATGGCACGGTTTCCTTTCAAATGTCATAATTAAAAATGTGGATTTGGTCTTGAAAGGATAGCGCGCCGGAAAGTTTTGGCAATGGCTATTAATTAACCGATCGGGGTTGTTCTATTTTTTCGGCGGGTTTTCAGGGGTTTCGTCGTCGTGCGAGCCTTCCATATCTTCGGCAGAAGAATCTGCCGTTGCCTCTTCTTCCACCGATGGCGATGTCAGCAGCATCCCAAACCAGCGCCAGTTCGGCTGCTCGCCGGCTGTGAAGGTTTCATTCGGCAGCGTGCAGTTGATGCGCGTGCGGCGGTCGGTCAGTGCTTCCGTCAGGCGGATCTCGATGCGGTTGTTGTCGATGTGCGTCAGCGGCAGCTTGCCGGTGTCCGAGGCGAAGCACGACAGCTTGGCGAGATTGGTCAGCTCCGGCGTGATGGTGAAGCCGATCGTCGGCGGGTTCTGCGTGATCACCATGTCATCCGGCACCACATCGATCACCGGCAGCGGCAGGGCGTGGGCCGTCAGCAGGAAGCGGTCGAGGTCGCCGTATTCATCCGTCATGGTGAAGCGCGGCAGGGCCGTGAGGTCGGCGCCGTTATACACCACGCCAGACTGCTGCCCGAAAGCGGCCTTGAATTTGTATCCGCCAATCTGCTTTCTCAGGGCATTGTTGAATTCGCCGTAAGGATAGGCGAAGAAATCCGGCTCCTCGCCCAGCATCTCGCGGTAGCGCGACACGGCGCGGTTGATCAGTTCGGCGCTTTTTTCCGGCGTCTGGTTGACAAGATGCTCATATGTCGCGGGCAGGATGCCCAGGCCTGCCAGCTTATCCTTTTTGAGCTTTTTCAGTTGATCCCATGTCATATGGCCGGTGCTGCTATCGTCCAGTTCGTCCGACGAGAAAAAAACCGTGAACGGCATCTGCGCATCATCCAGCAGCGGCACCGCATTGGCCAGCGTCGCCTGATAGGCGCCTTCAAAGGTAATGGCGACCGTTTTTGGTGGCAGGGGGGTGTTGCTTTTTACAGCGTCTATAATCTTCGACAGAGGCAATACGGAATAGCCGCCTTTTTTGAGTTCGCTGATATGCTCTTCGAACTGCTCGATAGAAATATTTCCCTGCGGAACGGCGTCTTCGCCGATGCGTTGATAGACGAAGACAACGGCGGAGCTTTTATCCTCGGGGATCGTGGCCGAAGCGGCAGCAGACCAGAGCAGGGTGCAGGTGAAAATTGCCCCTAGAATCATCCCGTATATCGATGTATGCTCACGCTCCATTGAAAGGAACATATCATGACAGCCAGCGCATTAACAGAGCAAGCGATGAAGCAGCTTTTTACCGAAGCACGGACCCATAACGGCTGGCTGCCGGAGCCTGTCAGTGATGAAACTTTAAGAAAAGTCTATGACCTGGCCAAATTCGGCCCGACCAGCGCCAATTGCTGCCCGCTCAGGATCGTTTTTATCAAGACAAAGGCGGCTAAAGAACGCCTGAAGCCTACCCTGATGGAAGGGAATATAGAAAAGACTATGGCTGCACCCGTTGTGGCGCTGCTGGCGATGGACATGAAATTCTATGACCATTTGCCGATGCTGTTTCCGCATGCTGATGCGAAATCATGGTTTGCCGGCAACGATGCGCTGATTTCCGAAACAGCTATGCGTAATAGCAGCCTGCAAGGGGCATACTTTATCATGGCGGCACGTGCCTGTGGCCTCGACTGTGGGCCGATGTCAGGCTTCGACAAAGCCAAGGCCGATGAGGCGTTTTTTAAAGGCACGCCATATAAGTCAAACTTCCTCTGCAATCTCGGCTATGGTGACAAAACAAAACTTTTCCCCCGCAGCCCCCGCTTCAAGTTCGAGGACGTTTGCCAGATCGTTTAAAATGCCTTGCTGTCAACACAGCAACAAAAGTTCTGTCACTTGCGCTGGTCGAAGGCGAGAAGGTTATTCATTTTTATGAGACAGCTGAAACGCGTGATCAGGGCAACCTGCTGTTAGGGCATATCCAGAGCGGTCTGAAGAAAAGCAATATTGGCTTTGCTGATCTGGATGTTCTGGCGGTGGTGACGGGGCCTGGCAGTTTTACAGGTATCCGGATTGGTCTCGCGACGATGCGCGGCATCGCTCTTGCCGCCGACAAGCCGCTGATTGGCCTGTCCAGCTTTGACATGTTTGCCACCCGGGGGGCGGATGCCATCAATATCATCGCCGTTGAGTCATGGCGGGAGGAACTTTACTTCGCAGTCATGGATGAGGAAGGCCATCCCCTGATCGCCTGCAGCAATGAGACGCCTGAAATTTTCTTACAACGGCTCCGGCGTGAGCTGCCGGGGGATCATCCCATACGGTTGTCAGGAGATGCGGCTGGGACACTGGCAACTTTATTACCCGAGGCGGCTTTGGCCGATAAAGAGGCCAATGCCATTAACCTTGCCCATCTGGCTCTCCATCGGTTCAGGAATGGAGGCGTTTTTTCCAAGCCCACTCCTTACTACCTGCGTGAGGCTGACGTCACCATATCATCAAAGCCTGCCCGTAGTTTAAAAGCTCAGGAATAGCGACTCGGTGATTATC
>PLXM01000086.1:208-3808 GCA_003153235.1 Rhodospirillales bacterium | reverse complement strand
AGTCTGCTGCCATTGACCACTCGGCATTGAAATATAAAGATTATTTTCATATCTAATGGGTTAGTGTGCTAAACTATGTGCTAAATTATTCAGTATCCCAGACTTATCTTACCCCTCATGCGCATAACATACACCTAAAACTCTTCTTTACCCTGTTTCAAGCGCATTCGTAACATCCACAAGCCAATCTCACGCCCCTGCTTTTTGTGGCAGGCGTAAATCATTATGCGATTGGAACAAGATTCCAGCCTTGTACTAATAATTTCTGTAAGCTTTAAGTTTGACAGGTAGACAAAGGAAGTCTTACTTACCCAAATAGATATAAGCTTCCTTAAGGGCAAAGTTATGAGTGAACTGCTAAATATTTACTGTGATGAAAGCTGTCATCTAGAATTTGATAACCAACCTGTCATGGTGTTGGGGGCAGTCGTATGCCCAGAGGCAAAAAAACAGGAAATCGTGCAGCGTATTAAAGAGATTAAGGTAAAGCACGGTTTTAGCAAATTCCGGGAAATGAAATGGACTAGCGTTTCCGGTGCCAAGCTCGATTTTTACATAGAGATAATAGACTATTTTTTTGATGATAGTGATTTACGTTTTAGGGCGGTAATTGCGGACAAGACAGCCCTCGACCACGACCATTACGGCCAGTCACATGACCAATGGTACTATAAAATGTACTATTTTCTTATCAATTTCCTTATAGCACCAGCCAATCATTACAAAGTGTATCTGGATATTAAAGACACGCGGAGCGCGGAAAAACTTACCAAGCTCCATGAGTATGTTTGCAATAGCAATTTAGATTTTGATCGCAATATTATCAAGCGCATGCAGCATATGCACTCAAAGGAATCGCAGATTTTACAACTTTGCGACCTGCTGATCGGAGCGATTGCGTACACCAATCGCGGCCTTAAAGATAGTCCGGCGAAGGTTGCACTGGTTGAGCGCATAAAAAAGCGCTCCAGCTATGACCTGATAAGAAGCTCCTTAATTAAGGAGCCGAAATTTAATTTGTTCCGCTGGAAGGGCAAAGAAACCAATATATGACAAACCTTCCGCGCTGGCTTCCTCCGCCTTTGGATTGGGCGGCGTTCAATTCAGATTGGAACGCCTTTCACGATGCTGCACACCAGATTTTTACTCAAGAAATAATGCAGCAATCGCTCACCTATGGCGGGATAAAAGTAATTGTCGATAGCAGAATAGAAGATGGGAAAGAAAAAGCGTTTTGGCATATTACCCATGTATCTTATGGAGCGGCGCAGGAACGTGTACCGGATATAGCGCGCACGGCTAAAATTAGCTGGTTGCGCCCATTGTTGGAGAATCCTTCTGACTCTATCGTTTCCGTATGGAAAGAGAATGTCCGCAAGGGTAGAGGCAAAGAAGCAAGAGTTTATATTTGGATTGAAAGCTTGGAATATTTAGTCGTGCTGGCGGAAAGAAAAAATCACTTTTACTTAGTGACAGCCTTTGCAACTGATAGCGATAGAACGCAAAGGAAACTGGAAAAAGCGAGAAAAGAATATACTAGAAACAGCGGAGGCTCGCCTTAGCGAGCCTCCGAACTCCTTCTACATCATGGTAGATGAGCTACCCAAATTATAGCAAACTTACCATGATTTGGAAATGAAATATATTCACGCGAACAAATTTCCGGAAAAAGTCAAGTAAAATTGTAGCTTAGGGCTTGGTATATTGCGTTTAGATAGCCTAAATTAGGATATTTATCCGACTGCTTGCTTATACAAATGCTAACCATCTCATTGTTGGATTGGCGCAGGTGAGCTGGTTCAAAAATTTCGGCATGGCCTTACCGCTGCCTGCAAGTCAGCTACGGTCTGTTCCACGGATTTCAATGTTTGCACGATGTATTTCATAAAAATCCCTCCTTATATTTAAACAACCATTTCATTTTGATGCTCTATGTATAATGAATCGACAGGGAGATGACATTGATGCTGATCAAATGCGTGAACGAAGGTGGTAACTATGACGACGACAAACACTGACGGACTATCCTCCGCGCAGGTTGAAGACATCCGGCACAAGGTCGGTTGGAACGAGGTGGCGCAAGCCAAGCCACGTCGGTTCCTAGCGTTTTTGTCCCATTTCTGGGGCGCGTCGGCTTGGATGATCGAAGCCATTGTGCTGCTATCGCTGCTGCTGGGACACATGACGGATGCATGGATTTCCGGCACATTGATCGTTCTCAACGCCGTCATCAGCTTTTGGCAGGAGCAGAGTGCAGAAAAAGTCGTGGAGATTCTACAGAAACGACTGCAAATCACCTGTCGTGTGCATAGAGACGGGCAATGGAAGATGCTACCGGCACGCGAACTGGTGCCGCAGGACATAGTGCGTGTGCGCATGGGTGATATCGTGCCTGCCGATCTGCGCGTGCTTGAGGGCGAGATTCAGGCCGATCAATCGCAATTGACCGGAGAAAGCGCCGAGATCACCNNATCACCAAACCGGTCGGAGAGACCGCGTATTCCAGCTCGCTGGTGCGGCGCGGAGAATGTACCGGCATTGTCACGGCAATCGGTGCGAAGACGAATTTCGGACGCACCATCGAGCTGGTGCAGACAGGACGGCCCAAACTGCACATCGCTGAGATAACCTCCAAGCTCATGCGCTGGCTGTTTCTTGCTGTCGGCAGCACCGTCGCCATCGCCGTCATCATGGCCATCACGCGCGGCAACGGCTGGGCGGAAATTTTGCCTTTAAGTCTGGTGCTGATGATGAGCGCCGTGCCGGTGGCACTGCCGGTGATGTTTTCCGTCAGCACTGCGGTTGCCGCAAAGCAATTGAGCGGCAAAGGCGTACTGGTCACACGCTTAAGCGCCGCCGAGGATGCCGCCACCATGAGCGTATTATGCGTCGATAAAACTGGTACGTTGACGCAGAACCGCTTGTCGGTGGCAAAGCTGATGCCTGCGTCCGGCGTAACGGAAGAAGAGCTGCTGACTAGCGCGTCATTAGCCTCTGATACTTCCGATGCCGACCCGATTGATAATGCCATCCTTCAGGCCGCCGATGCACGGTACTTGAATACCGCAGATTGGCAAAGAATAAGTTTCACGCCTTTCTCTCCGCAAACCCGCCGCACCGAGGCCATGTTTAGCAGGCAGCGAACTAAACTGACGGTAAGCAAGGGCGCAGTTTCCGCCATTGCCGGATGGGCTGGGTTTGACGCTACGGCGGCGACAAAACAGAGCGAAGAACTAGCCACCGATGGCCTGCGCTCCATCGCCGTGGCGCGGCAAAAAGAAGGTATTTTTCAGTATATGGGTATCGTCGCCCTGCAAGACCCGCCACGGCCTGACTCAAAGAGCCTTATCAGCCGGTTGAAAGAATTGGGCATCCCAGTGCTGATGCTGACCGGCGATTCGCGTCCGGTGGCGCAAACCATCGCCGCGCAGGTCGGGCTGGGCGACATCGCGCCATCTGCGCCGTCGCTTGATGAAGCAACGCTTGCCGATCTGCTTGCCCGTTATGGCGGGCTGGCCAGAGTATACCCGGAGGCAAAATTTCAGGTTATTGGTGCGTTTCAGGCGCAGGGCAAGATCGTGGGCATGACCGGCGACGGCG
>PLXM01000086.1:0-160 GCA_003153235.1 Rhodospirillales bacterium | reverse complement strand
TTTCCGGCATCATTGATCTGGTCGAAAATGGCCGTGCCGTTTACCAACGTCTTCTCACATGGGTCATCAATAAAATCAGCCGCACAGTGCTTAAAGTGGGTTTTGTGGTCGTCGCTTTTTCTCTGACCGGGCATTTTGTTATCTCCGCCATCGCCATGCT
>PLXM01000191.1:12914-13045 GCA_003153235.1 Rhodospirillales bacterium | reverse complement strand
GCTTCGGCGAGCGTAAGCCTTGCCTCTGCGACCAATGTGCGCGATATCATCGCAACTATGGACAAAGAGAATTTTGATGTTGTCGTGATCGACTCTATCCAGACGATGTACCTCGATAATCTAGATTCAGC
>PLXM01000191.1:0-12878 GCA_003153235.1 Rhodospirillales bacterium | reverse complement strand
AGAACCGTTTTGGCCCGACGGACGAGATTGGTGTCTTTGAAATGGGCGAGCTAGGACTGCAGGAAGTCGAGAATCCCTCGGCGCTTTTCCTCTCTCAGAGAAATCAGGAAATTTCCGGCAGTGCCGTATTTGCCGGTATGGAAGGCACGCGCCCAGTACTCGTGGAAATTCAGGCGCTGGTGGCGCCGTCACCTTTAGGAACGCCGCGCCGTGCTGTCATCGGCTGGGATTCAGCGCGTCTGGCTATGGTGTTGGCTGTGCTAGAAGCCCGCTGTGGTATCCAGATCGGCCCGAACGATGTTTATTTGAATGTTGCAGGAGGCCTGCGCATTACCGAGCCTGCGGCGGATCTCGCTGTGGCGGCTGCTTTGGCCAGCTCTCTTTCCGGTGTACCGGTGCCATCAGATATGGTGATTTTCGGCGAAGTCGGCCTTTCCGGCGAAGTGCGCAATGTCGGCCAGACAGATTCGCGTTTGAAGGAAGCGTCAAAACTGGGTTTCAAGAACGCGATGATCCCGGGACATCCAAAGACCAAAGACAGGAAAGGCGATCTGCGCCTGACCCAAGTTCAACACCTTAAAGACATACTGCCTTTATTTACGGAGGACTAAAATCATGACACCTCTTGCCCTTGATATTGCCATTGGCTCCATCATTTTTCTTTCTACACTGATAGCCTATTTCCGGGGCATCATCCGGGAGTTCTTCACGTTGGCCGGGCTTGGTCTTGCAACCTATGTTTCATACAAAGGCGGGCATCTGCTGGTGCCGGGGCTTCAAAAATGGCTGGGGGCAGCAACGGATAGTGCTACTGAAAAAGCCACTGTTCTGGGTCTTCTGAAGCCGACGATGGCTTCCTATGTGATTGCGTATGGTGGTGTTTTCCTGTTGATCTTTGTATTGATGATCGTGGTCAGAATTCTAACTACGCGTGCAATTCAGGACGCAGGTTTGGGTGTATTGGACCGCCTGATAGGCGCGGCCTTCGGTTTTGCGCGGGGCTTCCTGCTGGTTTTTGTGGTTTACGCAACATGCTTTTACCTGATCACTAAAGACAAGTTCCCGGAATGGGCGAAGAATTCCTATAGCGTCCCTGTTTTGGACAATGCTCTTGCCTGGACAAGCCAGCATATTGAGCTGGATAAAATCATCAAGGACGAAGGCTCGGGCATTTCCATCAAGCTGGATAAGGTTGACCCTGATAAGCTTGGTAAGGATGCGGGTGAGGCTGCAAAAGAGCTGAAGGATGAAGTGAAGAAGGAAGAACAGCAGGTTCAGAAAGCGGTGCCGGATACGACGCCAGCTCCTGTACCGACCGCTCCTGCTCCTTCGACGATTTCTGCGCCGGAACAGTCGTCAACGCCGCCAGCGGCGCCACAGCCGCCGATTGCTCCACCTGCGCCTCCAGCACCACCAGCGGCTCCATCAGCCCCGGGTGCTGCGCCTAGTCCGTAATGCGCTACAGAAGGCATATAGGGAATTTGAAATATCTAGCCGCTGCCTCTGTCGTGGCAGCGGCTGGTGTATTTTTGTTCTTGCATTATAATGCCAAGGAAAATACTCTTCCGCCTCCGGAAAAACACCAGACAGGATATAAGGCAGAAGACCGCGAGAAACTGGAACAGCTGATCCATCAGGGAGCTAAAGATGACTAAGCTATCTCATAAAAAATCTGCTCAACGGCTGACGGGGCGTGTGGCACTTGTCACGGGTGCAAGCCGCGGCATAGGAGCTGCCGTTGCTAAGGCTTTTGCTTCAGAAGGTGCTCATGTAATTCTTCTCGCGCGCACGGTCGGCGCACTGGAAGAAGTGGACGATGCGATACAGGCGGCTGGCGGCACGGCTACACTGCTTCCAATGGATCTCACAAAGCCTGACCAGATTGGTGCGATCGGCCCCGCTTTGGCGGAGAAGTTCAAGCGTCTGGATATTCTTGTGGCGAATGCAGGTATTCTCGGGAACTTAAGCCCCGTTGCTATGTCTGACCCAAAAATGTGGGAGAACGTATACAAAATTAACGTGATGGCAAATTATCACCTGATCCGCACCCTTGACCCGCTACTGAGGGGCAGTGATGCAGGCCGGGCAATATTCGTCACTTCGGGCGCTGCGCATATGCATATGCCGTTCTGGGGCGCTTATGCATCGAGCAAGGCTGCCCTTGAAGAAATGGTAGCGGCGTATGCGGAAGAGGTTGCTCACAGCGGGCTTAAGGTGAACATCCTCGACCCGGGCGTTGTTAGAACGACAATGCGTTCAGAGGCTTTTCCCGGTGAAGATCCTTCATCGTTGCCTGCACCGGATAGTATTGTCGAAAGCTTTATCGAGCTGGCATCCCCGCAGCATGAAAAAACCGGAAAGATCGTTCGTGCTGCATGAGTATTGCCAATCCATATATGTATGGACCGAACGCTATAGATGTCCAGCATATAGGACTGCGGCGGCGGGTGACCATAGCTAGCCTCTGTGTCGCGATCACATTGATTATTGCAAAGTTTGCGGCCTATGTAATCACTGATTCTGTCAGTGTCATGACATCGCTGCTGGATTCGACTTTTGATGCGTTTGCTTCAGCTGTAACGATGATCAGTGTCATCCACGCCACCACGCCGGCGGATCATGACCACCGTTTTGGTCACGGCAAGATCGAGGCGCTGGCGGCGATGGGGCAGTCACTCTTTATTTTCGGCTCTGCGGGTTATTTATTCTTTGAGTCAACACACCGCTTTTTCCATCCCATGCAGGTTAAACAAGCTTATATCGGTATTGGTGTCATGCTGCTCTCGATTGTGCTGACAGTTATACTGGTCGTTTTTCAGCAGTATGTTATCAAGAAGTCGGCTTCGGTGGCTATCAGCGCCGATAATCTGCACTACAAGGGCGACCTTCTGATGAATATAGGTGTTCTTTCTTCGCTCGGGCTGAGTTCTTTCAGCAGCTGGCCTTACTATGATCCTTTATTTGCGAGCATTATTTCTGTGGCTTTGATTTATGGCGCATGGAAAATCAGCCGCGAATCATACGGCATACTCATGGATCAGGAATTGTCGGATGCAGACCGTGCAAAAATTGAAGTGCTGGTCAGAGCGCATCCGCAGGTGCGGGCGATGCACGACTTGCGCACCCGCGACAGCGGCCAGCGTGTTTTCATTGAGTTCCATCTCGAGATGGATGGTGATCTGCCGTTGAAAAAGGCGCACGATGTGACGGAAGAGCTTGAACTGGCGCTCTACAAGGAATTCCCCAAGGCGGAAGTCCTGATCCATCAGGAACCCGCCGGTCTTGACGATCACAGGCTGGATGACAGCATTAAGGGTTAATCCACATACGGATTTTTGCTGGCTTTGACGATAAAGCGGATCGGCGTTGCCGGTATGTCAAAATCTTTGCGGAGATTGTTGATCAGATAACGCTTGTGCATTTCGGGGTAGTCGTCGGGACGGCCGACCCATAGAGCGAAGGTTGGCGGACGCGCTTTGATCTGAGTCATGTATCTCAATCTGTTCGGACGCCCATGTACCAGCGGCGCGGGATTCTGCTCCTCCATGGCGTGAAGCCAGCGGTTGAGCCTGCCCGTGGGTACGCGCTTGTTCCAGAGGTCGTAGGTATCAAGAACGGCTTGCATCAGCTGGTCAAGCCGGAGGTTGTTCTTGGCGGAGATGGTGATGGTCGGGACATCGCGCACTTGCGCGAGGCTGGTCTCGACTTCATATTTTATTTCCTCCAGCATCTTGTCGCGGTGTTTGACGGCGTCCCATTTATTGATGGCGATAACAACGGCGCGACCTTCATTAATAGCATGGCTGAGAATGACGAGATCCTGCTTTTCAAACATAGTTTCTGCATCCAGAACCATAATGACAACCTGCGCCAGACGGATCGCGCGAAGCGTATCATCGACAGACATCTTTTCGATTACATTGATGACGCGTGTTTTACGGCGCAGGCCTGCCGTATCGGCAAGGCGCAGCTTGCGGCCACCATATTCCCAGTCAACATGGACGGCGTCGCGGGTAATACCCGCTTCCGGTCCTGTCATAGAGCGCTCTTCACCGACAAGCATGTTGAGCAGTGTTGACTTGCCGACATTAGGGCGGCCGACAATAGCAACTTTGATGGGATTGTTTTTATCTTCGCCCGTGTCTTCCTGGTCACCGAAGCCGATGTCGGCGCCTTCCTGATAGATCTCGAAATACTTCTCAAGATTTTCCTGCTCGGCTTCATCCTGCTGCGTTGCAGCAGCTTCGGCATCGATATGCGGGCGCAGCAGTGTATAGAGTTCGTCAAGTCCTTGCCCGTGCTCGGCGGAAATGGCAATGGGTTCGCCGAGGCCAAGTTCATAAGCCTCGTACATGCCTGCGATACCAACCTTGCTTTCGCATTTGTTGGCAATGAGCGCGGCGGGAATTTTTTGCTTGCGGATCCAGTCGGCGAAATGCCGGTCCATCGGGGTGATGCCCGCACGGGCATCAATAACCAGCAGCGCCATATCAGCGCGTTCAAGAGCGCGTTCTGTTTGCTGCCTCATGCGGCCTGGGATGGAATCATCAAAAGATTCTTCAAGGCCTGCGGTATCGATTACTTTGAAATTAAGGTCTACGAGATGTCCATCGGCTTCGCGCCAGTCGCGCGTCAGTCCGGGGGTGTCGTGCACCAGTGCAAGTCTCTTTCCGACAAGCCGGTTAAAGAGCGTGGACTTCCCGACATTAGGGCGTCCGATGATAGCGACGGTGAACGCCATATTGTGTTTTCTTTTCTGTTAGCGGTAAGCGACCAGATCGCCTTTTTGAGTCAGGATAAATAAGGTATTGGCTGCGACAAGCGGCGGAATAGTGACAGGACCCGGCAGATCGGTCTTCTTCAGTATTTTTCCGTCTTGTGGGTCGGCTTCAATCAGCTCCCCACCGCTGCTGGCGACGAACAGGCGCCCTCCGGCCAGAACGGGCCCCGTCCAGACAACGGGCTCATCCTTATCATCACCTTTATAGCGGGGCAGTGATGTGACCCAACGTGCATCACCATCCTGACGTGCCAGGGCAACAAGCTGCTGCTCTCCTGTTATTACAAAGACATTGGCGCCTGCGGACCACGGCATTTGAGCGCTGCCGATATCACGCTGCCAGACGCGCTGACCGGTGATTTCGTTGAAAGCAACCATATGTCCGCTGTAGCTTGACGCATAAACCAGTCCCTGGTCGATGACCGGCTGGCCGATATCCGCGATGGTGGACAATGTACCTGTATGGCTGACGGCGGAGATATTGTCCTGCCAGGCTACCTGCCCGTTTTCAATGTGCAGGCTAAAAATCTCACCTGATGATTGCGGCAGGATAACTGCGGAAGCGTCTACCGCTGGGGATACCGAGCCGAGGAGGTCTGTGGTTTCTGCGACGCCGGTATAATTCCAGAGTGAGCTTCCATCTGTTGCCGAGAAGACCATCAGGCGGTTATCGAGAGTGACGATGTAAACTTTTTCATCCATGACTGTCGGGGCCGACTGGGCGGGTGACGGCAGCGGTGCGCGCCACAACATCGAGCCGCTCTTGGAGTCAAAGCATGTCAGCTGTTTGTAGCCATTGGTGACGAAGAGCTTGCCGCTGGCATAAGCGATGCCGCCGCCGATGCCGCCAGTATCCTCCTGCTCCTTGGCGATAGATGAAACGCGCCATTTCTTGTCACCATCTGCGACGCTAAAAGCCGTCAGATCGCCGTCCGTATCGAGCGTATAAACCATGCCGTCAGCGACAACAGGCTGTGTGATGAGCGGGTCACGGCGGTTGCCGCTGTCGCCGATGCTCGCACTCCAGGCCTTTTTCAGGTCTTTACCAAGTGTAAGCTGCCCCATGACGTGGTTGGGATAACCGCCGGCTTGTGGCCAGAACAAATTAGTCCAGGCATCCGGCAGTACAACCGGGGTCTGCTGTAGCGCCGGGTTTGGCACAAGTTCCTTCTGCAGTTGCAGGATGGAAATGCGTTCCCCCTTCAATGGAGGTTTGTCATCTCCGCTGGTAAACAGGCTGTCGAATTTTGCACAGGCTCCCAGCAGCAACATTGCCGGCAGGATGATAAAAATGGTCAGTTTGTTTTTCATGGGGTTAACCCGCTTCTTCTTCAGGATTTTTGACTGGCTTTTGCATCGGCGATGTAAAGCTCACGTAGGCTGAAGGCGCGTTGCCGTTCATCTTCCGGCGCAGCAGGGTCGGCAGTAATTGCCGTCAGCAGGTCTGCTGCCTTTTGCATTTGCCCCTGACGGGCAGCCAGCAGTGCTTGCATTTCGCGCGCTGTGTAACGCCATACGCCGTTATCACCGGAAAGGTCAGCCAGTTCCTTTTCAATAGCATCGGGAGGATCTTTATCAAGACGCAGGCTGATGCTGTGTATGAGGGCCAGATCGCGCCACATCTTGTCGAGGCCGGATGTGTTGATGATATCGTTATAAAGCTCAAGAGCCTTGTCTTTTTGATTCTTCTCTACATAGACGTCAGCAGCCAGAAACTGAGCCATCATGGCATGGCCTTTGTCGCTGGTTGCGGCGAAACTCTCAAGTTTTGAATAATCCGCAACGTCGGCGAGGCGGGAGATCTCTGTCGTTGCAGTCATGTTGCGCTGATATTCCCATTGTTTCATGAAGGCCAGAACACCCGTGAGGAGCACGGCGCCGATAGCACCGCCGATGATCCATGAACTGTTTTCTTTCCAAAACTTTTCAAGATTTTCACGGCGGAGGTCGTCGCCAATTTCATCAAAAATATCTGTCATGGACATTGTCCCCGTGAGGTTAATTTATATGTTATTTCAGGCTCCTACCTGACCAAAAACAGCCCCCCTGAGTCAAGGGAAACCCCCTAATAAAGGCATTATAAAGTATATTAACATATTAGTTGACAGAGCCCCTGTCATGCACTGACTAAAAAGGCTTCCGGAGTTTAAAAATAGGCGGGTGATCAGTCCCTGGGATTGAGGATATCTTGCATGTCTGTAGCTATTTTTAACAGTACGGTGGGATCACCCAGAATATTGCCGTCAAAATTGCCATACTTGTCGTCATCATTTTGCAGGTTGTAAAACTCAGGCAGCCAGCTAAACAAGCTCCATTCTTCCGTATAAGCACATACATAGGTTTTATCATCCGGCTCGCTATTGCCATAATTATATTTAGCTTTCAGGGTGACAACACGCAGTCTCAAGTCCTCCGAGCTTTTCTTAAAACTGAACGAGGCGTTCTGTACGGCAATATGATTCTTCGGGTCTGTAAACGTATCTTTGATGGAAGCTTCGCATGCGGCAGCCAGCTTGCTGTCCGCGTCTTCCCGCGTCGGTGCGCAGGCTGTAAGAATCAAAGGCAAAAACGTGATAAAAAATAACAGGTATAAATAATGACGCATAACAATGCCTCCTTACTCTATAATCCTACGGGCATTCTACTAAAACTACCGATAAAAATCAAAAACCTGCTTTGAGGCGCAATAACAAGGGTACAGGATCAGGATTGCCCAGCACCATATCCGTCCGGATTTGATGGCGGAACCAGGTTGTTTGCCGTTTGGCATAGTTGCGCGTCGATTGTTGCGCTAATTTCACCGCTTCAGCGAGTGTAGTCTTGCCTTCAAGATACGCTAGCAGCTCAGGATAGCCGAGAGCCTTTGATAAGGCCGTATTCGGCGGTGTCTGTTCTTTAAATTTTTGTACTTCTTCCAGAGCGCCCATATCAAGCATTTTATTAAAACGGTTATTGCAGGATGCATATAGATGTTCGCGCTGCGGCTGCAGGGTCACGGTCAGGAAACGCAGATCTTCCGGCGGCCCGGCGAGCGGCGCGGTCTGCCACTCAGCGAGGCTTTTTCCCGTAGCCTGTAGCACTTCCCAGGCGCGGATGAGGCGCTGGGTGTTGAGTGGATCAAGCCTGGCTGCAGTCAGTGGGTCGCGTTTGGCAAGCTCCTGATGAAAGCGCGGATTGCCAAGTTCTTTTTGCAACGCAGCAGCTTCCCGGCGGAACGATGCCGGAACATCCGGAATAGGGCTTATACCCTGTAGTAGGGTCTTGAGATAAAAACCGGTTCCGCCAACAACGATTGGAAGCCTGTTTTCTGCCTGACTTTTGCGGATTTCGGCAATGGCTAGGTCGCGCCAGCTTGCGGCAGAGCAGCTCTCTGTTGGTGACAAAACAGAATAAAGCCGGTGTGGAACCTTATCGCAATCAGCTCCGGAAGGCTGCGCTGTCAGGATCGGCAGGCCTTGATAAACCTGCATTGAATCGCCGTTGATGACAGCGCCCTGTAGAGCCTCTGCTATGGAGACGGCGAGTCCGGACTTCCCACTGGCGGTAGGCCCTCCAATGACAAGAACGGGCTGCGCTGTCATTTTTTAAATTTAAGGGCCACGAAGCGCATGTCATCCCCGCGGGCGACAAACAGCAGAACGGAAGCATGCCCCGCTTTCTGCGCCGCAGCGACCTTATCGGCGACCTGAGCAGGGGTTGTGATTTCCTGCTGGTCAATTTCGGAGATTACATCTCCTACTTCAATATCCTTGTCTCCAGCGACGCTGTCCTGCTTGACATTGGCAATCATCACGCCGTTTGTGCCTTTAGGGATTTTATAGGTATCACGGAGGTCGTCCGTGAGCGGTGCCAGGCCAAGACCAAGGCTCTCTATGGTTGTGAGGTTTTCGTTGGTTGTCTTCCCGTCACCTTCTTTTTTCTCGGCGGACTTGCTTAATTCTTCGGCTTTCTCAAGCTGGCCGAGGTCGACGGTGACGGTTTCTTCCTTGCCTTTGCGCCACAGGGTTATATTCGCTTTTTTTCCCACTTCCGCTTCGGCGACCATGAGCGGCAGCTCGCGCATCTCGTTAATGGGGTGATCATCAAACTTCAGGATGATATCGCCGGATTTAATGCCGGACTTTTCGGCAGGTCCGCCCGCTGTGACACTGGAGACCATGGCGCCGCGACCCTTGTCAAGACCGAGGCTTTCGGCGATTTCCGGCGTGACTTCCTGAATTTTCACGCCCAGCCAGCCGCGTTTGGTCTTGCCGTACTTAATCAGCTGCTCGACAACGCCTTTGGCCAAGTTAGAGGGGATGGCGAAGCCGATCCCGACAGAGCCGCCCGAAGGCGAGAAAATGGCTGTGTTAATGCCAATCACCTGACCATCCATGTTGAACATCGGGCCGCCTGAGTTGCCGCGATTGATCGGCGCGTCCGTCTGGATAAATTGATCATAGGGGCCTGCATTGATGTCGCGCTGGCGTGCAGAAATAATGCCTGCTGTTACGGTGCCGCCAAGGCCAAACGGGTCGCCGATGGCCATGATCCATGCACCGATACGCGACTTGTCGCTGTCACCCCAGCCAGCGGCTGTCAGCGGCTTGGTGGATTTCACTTTGAGTACGGCGAGATCGGTTTTTTCGTCAGCGCCAACCAGTTTGGCATCAAGGGTCGTGTTGTCGCTGAAAGTCACTTTTATATCATCGGCATCCTTGATGACGTGGTTGTTGGTGACGATGTAGCCGTTTGCCGCATCAATAACAAAACCTGAACCCAGAGAAGAAACTTTTTCTTCCTCCTGAGGCTGCTTGCCGTTTTGATACTGATCATAGAAGTCTTTAAAAAATTGTTCGAACGGTGATCCGGGCGGCAGGTCCGGCATTGGCGGGAGCTCACCTTTGACGGGAGAAGTTACCTTCGCCGTGGTGGAAACATTGACGACAGTCGGCAACAGTTTTTCCGCCAGATCCTCAAAACCTGGCATGTGTGTGGCTGCTGCTGTTGCAGATTGCGCGCTAACGATTTTGGGTGACAAAATGCAGGCGCATGCCAGCAATACCGTAAAACCGATAAAACTGAAAACACGTTTTTTCATTTTACTGACCTCCATTTAAGGTTGATATAATTAATATTTTTCCGGCAAGGGGGTTGCGGGTGGCGGCATCGTCGACTTTGGAGCCTTTGCCTTGACCTTTTTTACTTTTTCCTTGCGCTCCGGTTTCAGAAGGCTTGGATTCAACTCCTTTGCTTCCTCCAAAATAGGATAAGCGATCAGAGTGATGTAACTATTGATCCGGCGCAAATCGCGCAGAATATCAAGGTGCAGGCTTGATGTAGCGATTGTTTCAGCGACTCCTTCGCTCAGCCGCCTGAAGTGGCTTTCAGCAGCGTGCATTTCGTAAGAGCGCAGCGATGCTTTGTCTTCGAAAAGCTTACGCGCCATTTTCACATCGCCGGTAATAAAGATATTTTGGGCGAGGTGTATGCTCTCCATAACCTTAGAATGAAGATCGGAAATCTCGCTAAAACCTTGTCTGGAGAAATTGTCCTGATTGCGTATTTTCTTCATGGCCAGTTCCATTAAGCTCTTGTCGATGATGTCGCCGATGTGCTCAAGGTTGGTGGAAAAGGTCAGGATTTGTATATAGCGCTGGTTTTCTTTCTCGTCAAAACTTTGCACAGATAAACGTGACAGATAGGTTTTGATGGACTCATAAAGACTGTCTGCAATTTCTTCCTTGGCACAAATCTCCTGTACAAGGCGCGGATTATTGTTCCGTAGGGCTTCCAGTGTGTCCAGGAGCATTTTTTGCACGATATCGGAGAGCCTTAAGGTCTCTCGCGAAACGCCGGCCAGGGCAGCGGCAGGCGTTGAAACGGCAGTCGGGTCCAGATAGCGCGGCAGGCTCTCGTCCTCTTCACGCGGACGATCCGGTAGGACAGCCTCGCTCAAGCGCGTCAGCGGGCCGATAAAGGGCATAAAGATAATAGCGAGTGCCAGATTGAAGAGTGTATGGAAGTTAACTAGCATGCGCGCCGGATCAGGATGCAGTAGCCCGATAAAGGGCAGGACGAGCGTACTCATAAAAGGCATGATGGCAAGAACGCCCATTGCCCTGATAAAGAGATTGCCCAATGGCACGCGGCGACCAGCCGGAATATCGCGGAGCGTCATAATGACGGGAGCCAGAGCACCGCCAATATTGGCGCCCAGCACCATGAAAAGCCCGACATTCACGGGAATTGTGCCGGCGGCGGCAAAGCTCATATATAAAAGAACCATACCAAGGCTTGAATGAGCAGCCCAAGTTAGCAGCATAGAAAATAGGACTGCCAGTATGGGCTGGTTGTTTAACGAGCCAATCACGACCTGCACCGCATCGGAGTGTTTGAGCGGATCGGCGGCAGCTGTAATAAGCTTCAGTGCCAGAAGAGCAAGGCCGACTCCAATGAAAGCATGCCCGACATATTTATAAAGGCTGTCATGCATCGATTTGTTAATGACGTAGCCGGATATGATCATGACAGGTATCAGCCAGCTCAGGTTGAGCGACATCATCTGTGCGGCAAGTGTTGTGCCGACATCCGCACCCAGAACTACAGCGATGGCCGCCGAAATAGTAATGACGTTACGGGCGGCAAAAGAGCTGACAATCAGGCCCGCGGCTGTGCTGCTTTGCAGGATAGCCGCTACACCGATACCGACAAAGAAAGCCTTGATACGGTTGTTGGTGGAGTTAGAAATGATGCGCCGCAGGGAAGTGCCAAAGGCCTGATTAAGGCCTTTGTTAACCATGCCCACCCCCCAGAGAAGGAGACAGACGCCACCAATAATTTGTATCAGTATTTCTGTAGCGCTCATTTCTATTTTGACCAGACTTTCCGCTTGGTCCTGAGCATGATCCCTGCAAAAGCCACCATAAAGAGGATGACCTTTATGCCCATCCGCTTGCGTTCTTCCATCTTGGGCTCTGAAGCCCAGGCAAGGAACTGCGTGACATCGCGGGCTTCCTGCTCGAGGGTGTTCGGCGTGCCATCGGTGAAAGTGACGCGGCCATCGGTCAGAGGTTGCGCCATGGCGATCTGGTGGCCGGGGAATACTTTGTTGTAGTTCAGACCGGTCATCATCGTCACGTCAGCGGGTGCCGGACCGAAACCGGTCAGGATGCCAAAGACATAGTCTTCGCCGCCTTCACGCGCTTTGACCAGCAGGGACATATCCGGCGGCAGAGCGCCGCCATTGGCAGCGCGTGCAGCCTTCTCGTTCTTGAAGGGCGGTTTGAAATGATCCGAAGGCTTTGCAGGGCGGTCAAACATTTCGCCGTCATCTCCCGGGCCGTCGGTTACGGTGTATGTTGCCGCAAGAGACTTTACCTGATCAGCCGTGTAGCCGAGATCCTGAAGATTGCGGTAGTACACAAACTTCATGGAGTGGCAGGCGGAACAGACTTCCTTGTAGACCTGGAAACCGCGTTGCAGGGCGGCCTTGTCGTAGGTGCCAAAAATGCCTTGGTCGGGCCAGTTTTGATGCTGCAACGCTTCTTCATCCGCCTGCGCCGGTGCGGCAAAGGCAAAAGTGAGGGCGAGTGCAGCAGGAATCAGGACTTTCTTGCCACAAGCAGCCATGCAGGCGGCGACATCCTCGCTGATGCTGTTCGGCACTGTGCAGCTTGTATCGGTCTTGCGCATTGATTGAACAAAGGGGCTGCCCAGTTGAGCCAAGCTATAGAAGGGCTTGTACAGGAAGCCGAAGAAGCCGTCCCCCGGCACTGGAAGTTTGCAGCTGCCCAGTACTGGCACGATCACAAAGAAGTGGAAGAAGTAGTAGAACGTGCCGATGCGGCCGATAACTACTGGCAGACCTTCGGGCGGTTTTCCGCCAGCGTAAGTAAGCGCGCCCATCGCGAGGACGAGCAATATCATGCACCACTTGTAAACGCAGCGGTAACGCGCACTGCGCACCGGTGAGGTGTCAAGCCACGGCAGGAAGAACAGCAGGAGGATCGATCCGAACATGGCGATCACACCCTGCAGCTTTGCGGGCAGCAGGATGATGTGCGTGAACGGGATGGAGATATCCAGCGTGAACGAGCGCAGGATCGCGTAGAACGGC
>PLXM01000138.1 GCA_003153235.1 Rhodospirillales bacterium | reverse complement strand
TGACCGAGCCTTATCCCGGCTTCCCCACCGATCTGCAGGCGCAGATGATGTCGATGCTGACTGTTTCAGCAGGGGCGGGCATGGTCACGGAAACGATTTTTGAAAACCGCTTTATGCACGTGCCTGAATTGACGCGGATGGGTGCTGATATTACGGTTCATGGTTCCTCTGCGCTGGTGCGTGGCGTTAAAAAACTCAAAGGCGCCGATGTCATGGCGACCGACCTGCGCGCTTCCGTCTCGCTGGTGCTGGCGGGCCTTGTTGCTTCCGGCAACACCACCGTTCACCGCATCTATCACCTCGAGCGCGGCTACGAGAACATCGTCGGCAAACTTTCGTCCGTCGGCGCGAAGCTCGAAAAACTCAAGGAAGACGCGGCTTAACTGTTATTGCGGCCAAACAAAAAACGCGGCCTTAACGGTCCGCGTTTTATTTTTTCTCACTGCTACACCTCTGGAGCATGAGTATATTTCCTCACATTTGATCCCCGATCGTCAATATGTTTTTTTCATACGGCGGGCTGCATACAGAATTCTTTTTAAAAAATCAAAGGGATGCGCGGCAAAAATCTTTTAAATTTTCACTGTTTTTGTTCCCGAGCGTTCCCGCACGCCAGTGTTTTTTGGGGCATAATTATTTACTGTAAGAATCCGGATACTCAATTTTTTCCTTTATAATCTCCAGCGGAATCTCAACCAAAAAGGTAAGTATGGGTACAAAAACGGCCAGGCAACCCAGAAGAGCCCCGAGAAAAATAGCCGGCGGCATAGCGCGGATCATCCCTTCCACCGATGCTCTGCTCGTCGGGATATGAGAGGGATCTCCCGCTAAAGGATCGGGCCCAAAACGGTTGTTATCAAAATCACCTTCCTGACAGATCAGGTAGGCATAAGGGATGATGCCGATCACGGTGGGAATCAGGAGTACCCACCAGCCGCTTTTGCCGGTATCGTGCAGCCGTCTTACGGCCACAGCCAGGGTGGGTGGGATAAGCATCCAGATAAGCGCCAAGAACGGGATAAGAAACAGTATTGCCGCAATAGCCGGTACAACAGGGATAAGAACAATCATGAACAAAAGGGTTCCTGATGCGTCAGAACTAAATATGGCTGTAATAAGCACATAGCCAATGGCCATAGCCATGCCGAGGACCAAAAAGAGAAAAAGTTTCCAGTGCCAGTATTCACTGCGCGGTGCCCGACCGGTGAAGGAATTGCTAAAGCAGGAACCTACCGATTTGAAAAAATTCATTTCTTGTCATTCTTTTTTTGTATTGCCGGAGCCGGCTGAACGGCTGGAGGAGCCTTCTGCACCTGCATGGAATCATATTGCCCCTGCATGCCTTTATAAATTTGCCCGATATCAAGCGTCTGCGCCTGCGGCTGCATTTGAATAAGGTTGTTTTTAATCATATAGTCAGCCATGGCAACGCCCAGAACTATAGGTATGATAAAAAGAATGCAGGTGTAGGCGACGGCCTTTGCCGTATCGGCGCCGGTTCTGGGGCCGCAGCCGGGATGACCCGTGAGCGGATCTGCGCCGAAACCGTTATCGCCGAAATCACCTTTCTTGCAGCACCAGTAGACGTAAGGAATTGCGCCGATGACTGTGAGCACGATCAGCATCCACCAGCCGCTTCTGTTGATGTCGTGCAGCCGCCGTATGGCCACGGTTATGCTTGGAATGAAAAAAACCAGCATGGGCGTCAGAAGTATTATTGTCGACAGAACTATGGCGGACGTTTTGCTGCCGCCTGCCGCCATTGCTGATATTGCAGCGATAAAGGGGGCGCCAATAGTCACCGCAACGCAGACGAGGGCGTTAAAAAGCTTCCAGTACCAGAATTCGCTGCGCGCCGCGCGGCCGGAGATGGTGGCGTAATTCTTAAAGCAGGATCTGACAGCTTCGATTATATTCATCGTTTAAGCCCCTTGTTATTGGTCTCAGCAACCAAGGTAAATAATTTAAATGAAAAAACAAACAATAAGCCAAATTTTCTGTAAAACAAACAGTCGCTTCCTCTGGACAACACGGCGTTTGACGCTTAGTTTAGGGCTCCTCTCAACCATTCTGGAATAACAGGAAATATGTCTGAAAAAGAAGATCTGATGACTTTCGACGGAATTGTTCAGGAGTTGCTCCCGAACGCCATGTTCCGCGTCAAACTCGACAACGATCACATTGTTCTCGCGCACAGCTCCGGCAAGATGCGCAAGAACAGGATCCGCGTGCTGGAAGGGGACAAGGTCACCGTCGAAATGACGCCGTATGACCTGACCAAAGGCCGCATTATCTTCCGCTTTAAATAAAATGCTAACTGGGGTTTGCAAAACCGCAACTTTTTTGCGCTTCCGCTGCTCACGTAGCCTCAAGCTACGCTGCGCTGCGGTTCTCGAAAAATCGCGCTTTTGCCGGCGCCCCAGCGCATTTTAAATCCGTGCTCATCCTCGCTTCAGCGTCGCCGCGTCGGCTCGAGTTGTTGAAACAGGCCGGTATTGTGCCTGACCGCATCGTTGCTGCCGCCATCGACGAAACGCCGCTGAAGCATGAAATTCCCTCTGTCTATGCACAGCGCATCGCTGCCGCCAAAGCAGAAAAAGTTGCGGCTGAACATCCTGATGCCATTGTTCTGGCTGCCGATACGGTGGTCGCGCTGGGCCGGCGCATCCTGCCCAAGACAGAAACCGTTGATGAGGCAAGAGAGTGCCTGACGATGCTATCGGGCCGCCGTCATAAAGTACTGACCGCCGTTTCTATAACATCCCCTCATGGGAAAAAAGACAAGCTAGTGACATCCGTCGTCAGCTTCAAGCGCCTGTCGGTCGTTGAAATAGAAGCCTATCTCGCCACAAAAGAGTGGCAGGGCAAGGCGGGGGGCTATGCGATACAGGGCCAAGCTGCTACTCTTATCCCGTTCATCAGCGGCTCTTACACCAACATCGTAGGGTTGCCACTACACGAAACTGTTTACATGCTCAGGAGCCTGAAATATGGGCAGCCTTGAACTTCTGGCGGATGAAATAGACGGTCGTCTTTGCGCGGCCATCGTGCGCGATGGCGTGCTGGATGATTTCTATGCCGATGCGCAGCAGACGCCGGTACGCTGGGGAGCTTTTTATCTGGGCAAGGTTATCAAGGTCGACACAAAGCTGGAAGCGGCACTGATTGATCTCGGCAACGGGCAGCAGGGATTTCTACCGTCAAAGCATGTGCGCCGTCCGGGGGCGGACGAGTCAGAAGCACGCTCGGGCGTTGCAGAGTTATTGTCCGGCGGGCAAATGGTTCTGGTTCAGGTCAAGTCGGAAGGAAAGCCCTTCACGGAGAGCGAGAACCAGAAACTGCCGCGCCTGACGATGAAGCTCAACGTGCCGGGGCTGTTCCTCAATTACAGCACCACGTCCAGCCAGGTAACGATCTCCCGCAAGGTCGAGAGCGAACAGATTTTAGCCATGACCGCCAAGCTAAAAGGCAAGGGCGGCTGGATCGTGCGCCATCACGTTGAAAAAGCTACGCCGGAAGAAATTGAAAGAGAATCCCTCCGTCTGCAGGAAGACTGGCAGAAGATCCTGTCTGCGAAGGATGCCCTTGGCGATAAGCCGGGGCTTCTGAAAGAAGGCCCGAGTGCGCTCATCCGCGCCGTGACGGATTACGGCGTCGCCAACTTCGAGCATATCTATGTCGGCAACAAGCAGCTACTCAAAGAGATGACGGACTGGTGCGCGGAGCATCTGCCCGCGTTCGCCACCTCCAAACGTTTGCGATTGTTCAAGCCCGAAAAGGGCACTCAGAAACTTTTTGACATCCACGATGTTTACGGCGCGCTTGAGGCGCTGAAGGAAAAGCGCGTCTTTCTTGATTCCGGCGCAACGATCATCATTGAGTCTACATCTGCGGTCACGCTGATCGACGTCAATCAGGGACGTGCCGGCAGCATCCCTGCCTCCAACCAGTCCGCCGCGCGCGAGATCGCCCGCCAGTGCCGCCTGCGCAACCTGAGCGGCGCCATCCTCGTCGACTTCATCAACATGGAGCAGCGGGAAGAACGCGCGCGCCTGCTCGAAACGCTGACGCAGGTATTCACCAACGACATGGGCAATGCACAGGTGCATGGCTTCACGCGGCTCGGCATCATCGAGCTGACCCGCAAGCGCCGCACCGCCTCACTCGCGGAAAAGCTTGCAAAATGAGGCACTTAGCCCCTCAAAAAGGCGCTGGACATAACCCCCGTTATTGCTTATAAATCTCTACTCTCGCAAATCATGTGCCCGGATAGCTCAGTTGGTAGAGCAGAGGACTGAAAATCCTCGTGTCGCTGGTTCAAATCCGGCTCCGGGC
>PLXM01000172.1 GCA_003153235.1 Rhodospirillales bacterium | reverse complement strand
AGGTCATCGCCGAAGGCGTCGAGACAAAAGACCACGAGGATCTGCTGAAGGAAGAGGGCTGCGACGAGGCACAGGGGTTCAAATATTCCAAACCGATCCCGGCGGAAAAATTCTGGGATTATGCCATCGCCTACAATGAAGCCCTTACAAAAAGCAACAAGACCTGGATGGTGGAATAACTTTTATTATTCGCCTCCAGTCTTATTCTCCATATGGAATCCACACATTCTTGATCTCGACCGCATGGCGGAGGAATTCTTCGCCCTCAGCCTCGTTGCGGTCGAGCCAGTCGCGTTGCTTGCCGTTATTGACCCAGGTGCGCTTGAGGTTGCCGCTGGAGGATTTCTCTACCAGTGCGCTGCCAGAAACGTCGGAGCCGAAATACCAGAGTCCGTCGACTTCGTCGTGTTCAGCCAGCGTCTTTGTCAGTGTCGCACGGTCGCCCGTCACGATGTTGACAACGCCTGCCGGAACATCCGAGGTGTCGAAAATCTGGTAGAAGTCCGTAGCCGAGAGCGGGTATTTTTCCGATGGAATAATGACCGAGCGGTTGCCCATCGCCATTGTGGGTGCGAACAACGAAACAAACCCGAGCAGTGGCGCTTCATCCGGGCAGACGAGACCGAGGATACCGACGGACTCCTTCATTGCCACGGAAACAAGGCGGGCGGGCGGGTAATGCACGTCGCCATCGTATTTGTCGGCCCATGCGGCGTAGGTGAAGAGGCGGCGGATGGATTCATCGACTTCCTTCGCTGCAGCAACGGGTGTTGCGCCTGTCATCTGCACGATGCGCTTCTTGAACTCGTCCTTGCGGGCGCTGAGGTTCTCGCCGATGTAATAGAGAATCTGTGCGCGGAGATGATGAGCGGATTTGCTCCAGCCTTCGGCTTTCTTCGCGGCTTCGACGGCGTTGCGGAGGTCCTTGCGGTTGCCTTCGCCGATCTGACCGAGCAGTTTGCCCTTGGCGTCGGTAATATCGAGGCTGTAAGCGCCATCCGGACGGGCTTGCTTGCCACCAATGTAGAGCTTCGCGGTGCGGTCGATATTGGTGAGGCCTTCAACCGGCGCGGGCGTGTGTTTTGCCGCGCTGAGTTTGGCTTTGCTTTCTTTATAAACGGGGAGTGACTTAAGGAATGTCGGTTTCAGGTATGAATACATGCCCTCGCGTCCGCCCTCGCGGCCAAAGCCGGATTCGCGGTAGCCGCCGAAGCCGCAGGCGGCATCGAACATGTTGGTCGAGTTGATCCAGACAACACCGGCCTTGATTTTCGGCGCGACATCAAGCGCGAGGTTGATATTTTCGCTCCAGATGCTGGCGGCGAGGCCGAAGCGCGAGTTGTTCGCGAGCAGAACTGCTTCTTCCGGCGTGCGGAAGGTCATGACGGAAACGACGGGACCAAAAATTTCTTCTTGTGCAACGGTTGATGCAGGCTGAACATTGGTCAGCATTGTCGGCGGGTAGAAGCAGCCGGTGGTCGGGCAGGAGTCTTTGCCCGGCTGGACGAGCGTTGCCCCTTCCTTGACGCCGAGTTTTACAAGACCGTCGATCTTGTTCCATTGTTCCTGATTGACGATCGCGCCCATGTCGATGGCTTTGTCGAGCGGCGAGCCAACGCGCAGGTGTTTCATGCGTTCTTTGAGCTTCGCGATCATCTTGTCAGCGATGCCTTCCTGCAGCAGCAGGCGTGAGCCAGCGCAGCAAACCTCACCTTGATTGAACCAGATGCCGTCGACAACTCCTTCAACCGCGCTGTCGAGATCAGCGTTTTCAAAGACGATGGTGGGGGATTTTCCGCCGAGTTCAAGCGTTAAACCTTTGGCACTGCCAGCTGTGGCGTTGCGGATGATGCGGCCCACGTCGGTCGAACCTGTAAAGGCGATTTTGTTGATGTCAGTGTGCTTGACGATTTCCGCGCCCGTCGAGCCATCACCCTGCACGATGTTAACAACGCCAGCAGGCAGGCCTGCTTCCGCGCAGAGTTCGGCGAAGAGCACGGCGGTGAGGGGGGTTGGTTCTGCGGGCTTCAATACGACCGTATTACCGGCAGCGAGGGCGGGAGCGATTTTCCACGCCAGCATCAGGAACGGGAAGTTCCATGGAATAACCTGACCGACGACGCCGTAGGCTTCATAGCCGGGGAATTCGGTGTTGAGAATTTGCGCCCAGCCCGCGTGGTGGTAAAAGTGACGCGCGGCGAGGTTGACATCAAGATCCCTTGTTTCACGAATGGGCTTGCCATTGTCGAGGCTTTCGACGACGGCGAGCAGGCGGGAGTTCTTCTGGATCAGGCGGGCAATCGCATAGAGATACTTGGCGCGTTCGAAGCCGTCGAGCGCAGCCCAGGATTTTTGCGCCTTGCGTGCGGCTTTGACGGCGTTATCGACATCAGTTTTTGTGCCGAGAGAGATTTTGCCGAGGACTTCGCCTGTGGCCGGGTTTTTAGTGTCAAACCATTTGCCCTTGGTTGGTAGAAACCATTTGCCGTTGATGAAATGGCCAAACTTGCCATCGTGCTGGGCGATCCATTCCTTGGCGGTGCCAGCGCTTTCAGGTGCGGGACCGTATTCCATTGTTTCAAAAATTTCTGCGACTTTTGTTTTTGCGGACATGTTTTTCTCCCTTAACCCACCGGATGACGGTTGTTGGCCGAGTAGCGGCCTGTTAAATAGTGTTCGAGCTGGCGTTCGATATCAGCCAGCAGCGAGGATGCACCAATGCGGAACAGGTCCGGCTGCAGCCAAGCGTTGCCGAGCTCTTCTTTCATGATGAACTGGTAGTTCATGACGTCTTTGGCGGTGGCGATGCCGCCGGCGGGTTTGTAGCCGATCTTGTAACCGGTTTGCAGTTCGAATTCACGGATCATGCGGATCATCACCATCGTTACGTTGAGGTTGGCGTTGACGCTTTCCTTGCCTGTGGATGTCTTGATGAAGTCGGAACCCGCCATCATCGCAATCATACTGGCCTTGGCGACGTTACGCATCGTGGCCAGTTCGCCGGTGGCGAGAATGGATTTGAGGTGCGCCTCGCCGCAGGCTTCGCGGAAGGCTTTTACTTCATCGTAGAGCGCGTGCCAGTTGCCCGTGAGGACATGGGCGCGGGTGATAACGATATCGATTTCCTTCGCGCCCGCTTCGACGGAGGCCTTGATTTCAGCCAGACGCTGTTTCATCGGCGACAGGCCATGCGGGAAACCGGCGGCGACGGCGGCGACGGGGATGTTCGTGCCTTCCAGTGCTTTCACGGCTGTTTCTACCATTTCGTGATAGACGCAGATAGCGCCGGTGGTCAGGTTCAGGCTTTCGATGCCCAGAGCCTCGACGATATCATTGCGGAGCGGATGGCGAGCTTTTGCACATAAACGCTTAACGCGGCCTTCTGTGTCATCGCCGCTCAATGTTGTTAAATCGATACATGAGATTGCCTTGAGTAACCATGCGGCCTGCCACTCTTTTTTGACCGTCCGGCGGCCGAGGAGGGACGAGGTGCGGCGCTCGACGGCGCTGAAGTTGACGTTCAGTCCGTCAATCCAGTCGAGGTTTAGCTCCGTGCCGGGATTGCGGGCATGTCCGTGTGCGTTATTTGCTGCGGAGGACAGTCGTACAGGCAAATTGCTGACGGAGTGAGTGCCGGAAGTTTGAGTGATCGTCATCTGCGGGTTGGTTTTGGCCATTTGGCACCTCGCTTTGTTAAAAATCGCTTTAAGTAAAAACAGGCCATTAAATTACATTGAAAGCCGCCGTTTTGCAATGTATATACGGTTTATACAGAAATGAGATATATAGAATTATGGAATTTAAAGAGACTGTGACTTTTAAGGATCTGGGCCTCAGTGAGCCGGTCCTCAAAGCAATCGAAGACGCTGGATATAAACACCCCACGCCTATCCAGGAACAAGCTATCCCTATCGTCTTGATGTGCAGGGATGTTTTAGGATTGGCGCAAACGGGAACAGGCAAGACCGGCGCTTTCACCATACCCATGATCGACATTCTTTCAGGCGGGCGGGCGAAAGCGCGTATGCCGCGTTCGCTGATCCTGTCGCCGACTCGTGAATTGGCGGCGCAGATTTCAGAAAATTTTGTCAAGTACGGCAAGTATCACCCGTTGCAGATGGCGCTGATTGTCGGCGGCACATCGATGGACGAGCAGATTCGCAACCTTGACCGTGGTGTTGACGTGCTGATTGCAACGCCGGGGCGACTGTTGGATCTGTTCGGTCGCGGCAAGATATTGCTCGCTGATATCAAAATTCTCGTGATTGATGAAGCAGACCGCATGCTGGATATGGGCTTTATTCCTGATCTCGAAAAGATCGCTTCCATTCTGCCGCCGATCCGCCAGACATTGTTCTTCTCGGCTACCATGCCACCGGAAATCAAGAAACTGGCTGACAAGTTTCTTAGCAATCCAAAAACCGTCAGCGTTTCGCCGCCATCTTCAACCTCGACAAATGTTGAGCACTATCTTGTCAACGTGCCTCATCCAAAAAACAAGCAGGCAACGTTTCACAAGATTTTCCAGCAGGAAGATGTCAAGAACGCCTTTGTCTTCTGTAACCGCAAACGCGATATCAACGAAGTGTGCCGCTTCATGAAATCTAAAGGCATCAAGGCAGCGTCGCTGCATGGCGATATGGAGCAATCAGAGAGAACGGTTGCGCTGAATGCTTTCAAGGAAGGCACAACGCAAATTCTGGTATGCAGCGATGTTGCGGCACGGGGCCTTGATGTGCAGGGCATGTCGCATGTGTTCAATTGGGATGTGCCTAATCATGCGGAGGATTATGTCCATCGTATCGGTCGTACAGGTCGCGCTAATGCAACAGGCCGTGCCTTTACCTTCTCGACACCTAATGATTTCAAGGCAGTGGCACAGATTCAGAAACTAATAGGTAAGACAATCAATGTTTTCACTCTGGGTGGCGAGCCGGCAGTAACGCCACAAGCGGATACTGCTGTTGCGCCCGTGGTAGAAAAGCCCGCTGTCCATGAGCACAAGAGGCATCATGAGCCACGCCGTGAGAGGCACGAAAGAAAGCCGGAGCACCGTGGTCCTGCAAAGCAAGAAAACAGACAGAGCAAGCCGGTGCACGAAAAGCGCAGCCGTCATGAAGAACATCATAATATTCTAGCCGAGGAAAATAACGGCACTTTTGGCGCGGATGTACCTTCCTTTCTCAAGGGTAAATAATGCTGCTGCACTATGACATTAAGTCATAGCGCAGTTGACATCCCCCTGATTTTTCAAGATTATTGGGCGTTAACAACAAAATGGCCTGCCCAAAGAATGTTTTTCCGCCGCTCCCATTTTTTCAAGCCCCGCCTTGCTGTCATGACAGTGGCGTTGTTTTTGCTGGCTGGAATATCGGCAGGTTATTCTGATACTACAAAAACCCCGACCATAAAGACTGACTTCAATAAAACGCCGGTTCATTTTACAGCCAAGACATTGTCGCATGATGATGAAAACCAGTCGGTAACGGCGATCGGTAATGTGGAGCTGGTGCAGGGCCAGCAGATCCTGCGCGCTGATAAAATGGTTTACTACCTTTCAGAAGACAAGGTGACCGCCATTGGCAACGTGTCGCTGCTGGATGAAAAGGGCGATGTGCATTTTGCGCAGTATGCCGAGCTACATGATCAGATGAAGGAAGGCTTCATACAGGGGCTGCTGTCAATGCTGGCCGACGGTTCGCGCTTCACGGCGGAGGAGGCAAAGCGTGAAAATGGCGGCATGAAGACTGTCATGACCGACGCAACATATACGGCCTGTAAAGTTTGCGAAAATGATCCGCATCCGCTGTGGCAGATTAAAGCAGATCAGATCACCCATAATGCGGAAGACAAATCGATCGATTACAAAAATGCATTCCTTGACCTGGACGGTGTACCGATTTTCTATTCACCGATTTTTTCGCATCCTGATCCTACCGAAAAGCAGAAAAGCGGTTTTCTGCGTCCGCAGTATGGCTGGTCGACGAATCTTGGGACCCATGCGGAGCTTGGCTATTACTATGCTGTCGCGCCGGATAAGGATGCAACTTTTCAGCTGGAGCCGACAACCTTGGCAGGCACAGTCTTTAAAGGTGAATGGCGCGAGCGTTTTGATAACGGCCAGTTGAATATTGACGGCACCACAGTCAATTCAAACCGCAGTGACATCGACGGGACAATTATCCCGAACCGCCAGCGAGGCAGCATTTTTGCAAACGGTCTTTTTGATATAAATAATGAATGGCGAACAGGGTTCGACCTGCAGCGCGCTTCGGATAAGGAATATCTCGGCTTCTATGATCTTTATACTGCTCCTTCACAATCAGATACAAGTCTTAGAAACAATGGCGTTCTGACCAGCGATGTCTACGCGGAACGTTTTGACGGACGTGATTATTCGCTGATCAGCGCCATGGGCTTTCAGGACCTGCGTCTGAACACGACTACGGATCAGCCGGATATTCTGCCTATGGCCCAGCATACAATGTACGGAGAGCCCAATGCGTTATGGGGTGGCAGATGGGAGGCTAATACGTCTGCGATGGAATTGTTGCGCAACACCAATGAACAGAACATGCAGAGAGGCTCTGTCGATCTTGGCTGGGAGCGACGTGGCACGTCAGAGAGCGGATTTTCAAACATGGTCGCGCTGGACGGGCGTACTGACCTGTATAACGTGCAGAATCTCGAGGCCGCCCAGACTGATCCGGCATTAAACCAGAATCCGAATACGGCCCGCGGCATTGTGACGGGAAGCGCGGTTTCCAGCTATCCGCTGGTCAAGGCAATGGATGATGCACAAGCTATCATTGAGCCTATTGCGGGTATCAATATCAGTCCGAAGGTGAATGGTAAGAATAATCAAATCCCCAACGAAGACAGTGCGGATGTCCAGCTTGATGCTGACAACCTGTTTCAGCCGAACAGATATCCCGGTCTTGACCGCGAGGAAGATGGCGGACGCCTGAACTATGGGATCAGGAGCGGGCTTTATGGCGACAATGGAAAGTATGGCAAGATTTTTCTGGGAGAGAGCTATCGTCTTTATGGTGATCCGATGTATCCTGCAGGCTCAGGCTTGGAGAACCGCCGTTCGGACATTATTGGCCAGATCAAGCTGGGTCTCTCGAAATATCTGGATGCCGATTACCGTGTCCAGATGGATAGCAGTACTCTCGCGGCACGGCGGCACGAGGTGCAGGCTGGCGGCGGTGATGACCGTTTCCGCCTGAACCTGCGTTATTTCTTTTTAAAGCCGGTTGAGGGCCTTATGCCAGCCGCAGAAGCGGCGACGACACCTGTCACCGGCGCGGATTTCATCGATACACGGCAGCAGGTGGAGATGGATGGTACCTATAACATCACAAAAACATGGAAGTTTCATGCTTCCGAACTTTATGACCTGGGGAATCAGCCGGGCCTTCGTAATGCAACAAGCGGGATCGACTATGTTGATGAATGCTTTACGCTCGGTATTGAAGGGTCACGTAACGTTGCTAATGCGGTATCGGGAGAAAATGATACGAGAATAATGTTCCGCATCGGCTTTAAGGGACTTGGAGAGTTCTCGCCTGGCATTGGTATAAACAGAACCACAACGCCTCCTCAACCGTAAGCCCCCTTGTTCTGATGCGGCGAATGGCTTATTCTGGAAGGCATGAGTTTTATTTCACATGATCCCGGCGGCCGATACAGGCGGCGCACAGCAGAGACGCGGCGGCGTGTGTTTTTATTTGTTGCCGTTGTCGGATCAGCATGCGCTCTTTCCTATCACTGGGGTGCCGAGAATGTTCGCAGCGGTGAAACCGCTTATAAAGAACAAGCCGAGAAGCTTCAGGGCGAGAAAGATTCACTCGAGCAGACAATCACTTCTTTGCGTTCGGACGTACAGTCGACAGATGTGCGCTATCAGCAGCTTGAGGCGAAATATCAGCAGGATGCGCCATCCGGCACATTCAAGCAGCTGACAGACGTTGTAAAAAAACAATTGAATGAGGGTATCCAGCCGCAAAGGCTGCTCTCCGTCATTCAGTCAGTCCGTCCGCCGAAAAATTGCACGGAATCTGTCACTAAGCGCTTTGTCATGCAAACGCCGGTTTATAAAGGACCGCATGGTAACGTTACCTTCGGCAACGGCGCTATCACTGTAACGGGAGAGGGGGAGCCCGCCGTCAGCCAGAGTGGCAGCGAAGAGGCCTGGTATGATCCCGGCAAGCCAGTGTCTATCAGTTTTATCCAGACTGGCGGCAAAGAAACTGTCAAAAAGGGTCTTTTGCCTATTGAACATTCAATTGTTATTGCCAATAAAGAATATCGCTTTACGGTTGCCGCAGGCGAGCGCTCTTTTATCAGTGTTACATCCGATTCATGTGATGCTCAGTAGTAACCCGTTTAGTTAACATATAAAGACAGATTGTCCTATTTTCTCTTGTCTTTTCAAGCATATTCAGCAATATAGAGCTTCATCATTTATCAACGAGGCAAGCCCATATGTTTATTACTCCCGCTTTCGCCGACACCGCCGCCGGAGCAGCTGTTGCAGCCGCAAGTTCCCAGACCGGAATTGGCAGTAGCATGTTCCAGTCATCGCCAATCGCACCGCTGCTGATTGTTATCGTACTCTTTTATTTTATGGTCATCCGTCCGCAAAACCAGAGGGCGCAGGAACACCGTACCATGATCGCCAACCTGCAGAAGGGCGATAAAGTCGTTACGGGCGGCGGGCTTATTGCGACAGTCAAGAAAGTGGTCAGCGATGAAGAGCTGGTACTGGAATTGGCGGACGGCGTAAATGTTCACGCCTTGCGCTCAACGATCCTGACAAAGAAAGAATAGAAAATGCTTCAGTTTGAAAGATGGAAGATAATTCTTGTCCTGCTGCTGTCGGTACTCGGGGTGTTCTATGCTGCACCGAATGTCGCACCACAGCAGACAAAGGCATGGCTGATAGAACATGTATCAAGCTGGCTGCCGTCGCAAACAGTCAATCTCGGCCTTGATTTGCAGGGAGGCTCCCACCTTCTGCTGGAAGCCGACACCAAAGCCGTCATTAATGACAGGCTGGATTCAATGGTGGATACAGTGCGCAACAAACTACGCAAGGATGATATAGGCTATATCGATCTTACGGCCAAACGTGATGGCCTGACATTCAAGCTGCGCAATCCGGCACAGGATCATGATGCCGCTTCCAGAATTGCACGTGATCTTGAACAGAAAGCTGACGTGAATGTGGGCGAAGACGGTCTGGTGGATGTGACGCTGGGCGAGAACGCTATTAATGACATCAATACCCATGTCATTGAACAGTCGATCGAGATTGTGCGCCGCCGTATCGATGAAACGGGCACGAAAGAGCCGGTTATCCAGCGGCAGGGCACAAACCGTATCGTCGTGGAATTGCCCGGCGTTGATGATCCGCAGCGCATCAAGGAATTGCTGGGCAGGACGGCTAAAATGTCGTTCCATCTGGTTGATCTGGACACGGGTGCAGGCGAGTCATCTCCCGGCGACGAAAAGCTGCCGATGCGTGAAAATCCGGGCCAATCCATTGTTATCAAGAAGCACGCGGTGCTGACCGGCGACATGCTGGTCGATTCACAGCCGACCTTTGAACAAGGCTCGCCCGTTGTCTCCTTCCGTTTCAACTCGGCAGGCACGCAGCGTTTCTGTGAAGTGACAAAGGAGAATACCGGTAAGCCGTTTGCGATTGTGCTGGACACCGAAGTCATCAGCGCACCGCGCATCAATGAGCCGATTTGTGGCGGCAGCGGCATTATCAGCGGCAGTTTTACTGTCAAGGATGCACATGACCTTTCATTGCTGCTGCGGGCGGGGGCTCTGCCTGCCCCGCTGAATGTGGTGGAAGAACGCAGCGTCGGGCCGACGCTGGGCTCTGACTCTGTTGCTTCAGGCAAGATGGCAGCTGGCTTTGCCATGCTGGCTGTCCTGATACTGATGGCATGCTCTTACGGGCTGTTTGGTATCTTTGCCGATATCGCGCTTGTGCTAAACATGATCTTCATTTTTGCGCTGCTTTCTATCCTGCAGGCGACGCTGACCTTGCCGGGTATCGCCGGGATTATCCTGACGATTGGTATCGCAGTTGATGCCAACGTGCTGATCTATGAACGTATCCGTGAAGAACTGCGCAATGGCCGCACCGTGCTGGCAGCGGTTGATACGGGCTATAGATTGGCGCTGGCGACAATCATCGACTCTAACCTGACAACGCTGATTGTGGCCATCATCCTGTTCTCGTTCGGCTCCGGCCCGGTCAAAGGCTTTGCCGTAGCGATGAGCATAGGCATTATCACATCGCTGTTTGCAGCCATCATGCTGACGCGCCTGATGGTTGTCACATGGCTACGCAAGACACGCCCGACCAAGCTCGATATTTAACAAGAGGTAGTTTAAAATGCTCCGTTTCAGGCTTATCAAGGACAAGACCCATTTTGATTTCATGGGGGTTCATAAAATAACGTTTACCTTCTCAATTTTAATGACTGTGGCGGTTTTTGCGCTGCTGTTCACCCGCGGTCTAAACCTGGGTATCGACTTTACGGGCGGGATATTGATGGAGGTCAAGGTACCTCCCACCATGCATATTCAGGATGTGCGGAATGATCTTAAATCGCTCAGCACCGGCGTGCCGACTATTCAGGAATTCGGGCAGGATGCCGTGATGATCAAGATTCCGGGCAAGGAGAGCGACAGCGCAGCCCAGAAAGCCCTGCACGCTGAAGTGCAGCAATTGCTGGGGTCTTCTGTCGAGTTCCGCCGCGTCGAATATGTGGGGCCACAAGTGGGCAACGAGCTCATTACGGCAGGTGTCAAAGCCTTCTTCTGGGCGATGGCGGGCATTCTGGTTTATATCTGGGTCCGGTTTGAATGGCAGTTCG
>PLXM01000208.1 GCA_003153235.1 Rhodospirillales bacterium | reverse complement strand
AGGTATAAATTATTGTTATTATTCATAGAGTTATAAGGTATTTTATAGCTCCTGATCTTGGGGTCTGATTATATACGTTAAAGTTCTATTAATATAAGCATTTACATATAGAAAAATAATGGTATTATAGAAAGCTGATTTAAGAAATAAATCCGCGCGCCAAGAAAGGGCAAATCCATGGCTATCAAAAATTTCCGTCTCCCTAATGGAATTACCTGTGTAGTAGATGAGCGTCCGCAAAGCGGCAAAGTCTCCATGCAAGTGCACCTCAACTCAGCCTTTGATGCGGATCCGAGCGAGAATGGGCTGACTGCTTTAGCGGCAAAGACATGTCTTCTTGGCACAACAACCAAGAGTTACGATCAGATCACGAACTACATCGAATCAAGGGGGGCAAAGATAGACGCTCTGGCGGGCCCCAAATTGACGGTTTTCAAGGGCTCAGCCCTAGCGCGTGATGCTGGGGATATATTCTCTGTTCTATCCGACGTTATCCGCCGTCCATCTTTAGGGTCTCAGGAAGTGGGGCGAACAAAAGAGCGTATGAAAGCAGAACTGGATGATCAGAAAGAAGAGCCTGCTCTCGAAGCGGACAAAAATTTCTTTGAAGCCGCGTTCCCCGGGCAAACGACTGGCCTAGATCCGATGGGCACACCGGAACGACTGGACTCTTACACGCAGCAACAGGTCAGAAAGAAACAGGCTGATTTTCTTGCACATCCTGAAAACATGATTATTTCTTTTGCGGGCGACATCACAGCCGCCGATGCTCAAAAACTGGTCGAGAATAATTTTAGCGATCTGTCCGCCACAGCGACTGCAGTAACAAAGCCGCAAGAAAAGTTTGTAGGCGGTGACGTTCGCAAATCCACTTCTAATGAGCAGCTGAACCTTGAATTCGGCTTTGAAGCGCCCCGTAGGGATGACCCGGATAGATATACAGCTGTGCTGCTGAACGAGATTTTGACAGGAATGTCCGGTCCCCTCTTTCAGGAAATTCGTGAAAAGCGCTCACTTGTTTATACTGTGCAGCCGCGTTATGTTCCGCTTGATACATCTGGTGTCTTCAGCATTATGGCTGGTGCCGGTAAAGGGAAAGCCGGAGAGCTTATCTCAGTCGCAATCAACGACGTTTTTGGAAAAATTATCCGTGACGGCGTTAGTCAAGAGGCCATCGATCAGGCACGTGAAAGAATTATCCGCAGCATAGAGGCTCAAAACGAAACAAAAAGCTCCGCTTGTTCAGGCAATGCCAGCCAGATGACCTCTTATGGACGGGTAAGATCCATTGAAGAGACTAAAGAATATTACAAACAAGTGACTTCGGATGATATCCGCCGGGTCTGCGCGAACATGCTCCGCGATGGAAAATATGCACTGTCCACAGTCGGGCCGCAAGACACGCTGCCTACCAGTCAGGAAATCAAGGATATGATGCAAGCCCAGCTTAAGGGTGTGGATGTCCCTGTAGCAAGGCCGGTGAAGCCCTCCATCAAGGCCCAGTTTAACCAGGCCGCAAAAAAGGAGGAGTTTGTAGTACAGTCGAAGATGACCCTCCTGCCAAACGGTATAAAGGTCCTGACGACAGAACGCCCCGGCACTTTGTCTTGCGGCGCATGGGTCGGATCCGGCTCAGATGGCGAAACACCCGTCCAGAATGGTGCGGCTCATGTGCTTGAGCACATGATGTTCAAGGGCACAAGCACTTACGATGAGCCCGGTCAAATCGACCGGATTGTTGAAGGACAATTAGGGGGGCGCCTGAATGCCTTTACAACGAAAGACAAGACGGCTTACTTCTTTTATAACCTGGACGCAAAAGCTCTTGAGCCGACAGTCGACATCTGCGGCGAAATGGTTTTTGACGCTACTCTTGATCATGATGAATTCGATGGCAAGACTATCGTGAACCCTGATGGATCGACGAAGAAGACAGGCGGTGAGAGAGAAGTTATCATCGAGGAACTGAACCGCTCGAACGATAACGTTCATACACCATTGACGGATCTGCTGTTTAAAACAGCCTACCCGGATCAGGCGCATGGCCGTCCGACTATCGGCACTGAAAAAACGCTTCGTGCCATGACGGTTGATGACTTTACAACCTTCCGCGATGATCATTATGTTCCTGATAACGTGGTGTTCGCAGCCGCAGGACCGATTAAGCATGAGGACTTTGTCGCCCTTGTCGAAAAGAAGTTTGGCCAGGTGCCCACGAAAGAAGCAAAACCTACACCACTCCCCGTGTACAAAGGCGGCACGAACTATATCGAAGAAGATAAGGCAGACTTATGTGATGTGATGATTGCCGCAGAATCTGTTCCCTCTACGAATGCTGACAGCATTGCTTACAGGGCGCTGGGCATGATTCTGGCTGGCGGTAACTCGGCGCGTCTCTACGAACAAGGGGTATTTCCTGCAGTTAAAATGATGAGAAGCATTGAGTCTGGGGATATGGCCCTTAGCAATAGCGGTATATTCTATGTTGCCGGCTCAATGATGCCGCAGGCAGTCGGCTCATTTATTACCAGTGTTTATCAAGAGATATATGCTCTTACCGGCGATTTAACACAAGGCGAACTTGATAAAGTCAAAGCCAACATGGAAATGAGCCTTTTATCCAGCATGGAAACCAATCAAGATGCCTGCAACCAGTACGCTATTAACGCTCTGGCCAATGGCAAGCTTGTTAAACAAGACGAGTTATCGGCGCAGATTCAAAAACTGACTGTCGATGACGTTAAGCGCGTGGCCAGAAAAGTGATGGCATCAAACCCAACACTGGCTATGGTCGTACCACCGAAAACAGATCCTCGCTTTCTGCCTAGACAAGAGGATATGACGGGTCTACATAATCAGCTGTTGGGGATATTAAAAAACCCTCCTCCACAGCGCCCAGGCGGCTCAGGCGGCCCGGGAATGTAATGCGACTTTAGTCTGACTTGCCAGGCTTTATTATACTCTCTTGCACAGAGGCAAGCTTGCATCATCCGGATTCCGCACTAAAGCGCGCCAGCTGTCCCGTGTGTACAACTTTTCTATGAATGTGGATAAAGAATAAGCAGGAGATGGCGGTATAAATAACAGCAAGCCCTAAACCCCACACTAAAGATTCAGAAGAAGTTGTATGCCCGGCGGCAATGGCCCTGAGTCCCTCAAAGACGTAAGACGGTGGCAGAATATGCGCAACGAGCTGCATCCAGTGCGGCAATACAGACAGCGGATAAAAAACACCTGCAAACGGTGAAAGAATAGCCGGTAAGGGCCAGATGAGCCATTCTGCAGACGGCCCGAAACGCAGCATAACGCTTGTCGCAAAAAATGCCCAGCGCAATGCCTGTCAAAAAAAGAATAAACAGGAACGGTATCGTCATCAGTCCGTAAGAAAAAAGCGACAACCCGAATATAGCCGTCGCAAGCACGATCATAATGACAAGGCCGATAAGACTAGTGACAATACTACTCAACACAAGGCCGCTGACATATTCTCCGACGGAGATCGGGGACGCAAAAACATTCAGCAGATTACGCGACCAGCTGTCTTCCATGAAAGCCATGGAGATGCCCTGCATGACGCGGATCAGAAAGTCCCAGAGTAAAACAGCCCCCAGTACAGCAGGAACAAAGTTATAGGACGACCCCACAACGCCATTGAGGTAGCGCGTCATGAACCCCCACAGAATGATATCTACAACGATCCAGACGAAGAGCGTCAGAAATCTCGGAAAGTTTCCGCGCATCAGATAAAACTGTCGCAGAACGATAGAAAAGATACGATTGAAATTCATTTTATACCTCTCCCAACGTTAACGGTTCGCGGGCCACAGTTACAAAAAGGTCTTCCAGTGTCGCCTTACCGTGCTCTGCTGGCAGCGTTTTTGGATTACCCTCAAGTAGTATCTTTCCGCGTGACAGGAAAAGGACACGGTCACAGACCTCTTCCACCTCATGCATGTTGTGAGATGTCCACAGAACGCCGCCCATCGTGTTGGCAGCAAAGTTCCGGATCTTGGCGCGGATGTCACGCGCGATAGAAGGATCAAGCGAGGCTGTCGGCTCATCCAGCAGAAATAAGCGCGGCTTATTGAGCATTGCTTTAGCGAGGTTGACGCGCGACTGCTCGCCAGATGAGAGTGTGCCGCACTTCTGCTTCCTTAGCGGCTCAAGATCAAACTCATGGATCAGGTCCTCGATCCGTTGGCTCAGATTCTGAACATCATACATCAGGCCAAACACGCGCAGATTCTCGTAGACCGTCATGTTGCCCGGCAGCGCAGCATAGACGGCGGCGAAATTAGTACGCTCAAGTGCTTGGCTGCGTTGAGCACTGATATCGATCCCGTCGATGCTAATCGTACCCTTGCTTGGCGTGAGCACGCCAAGAATCATACTGATGGTCGTCGTTTTGCCCGCGCCATTAGGCCCCAGCAGCCCCCAAATCTCGCCGCGCCGGACCTCGAAACTCACGCTGTCGACGGCGACGAACTGGCCGAAACGGCGGACGAGGTCGCGGACTATGACGACCTCTTTGTTTGAGTGGTCAGGGAGTCCAGGACTAGGGGTAGGTGCGAGGGGTGTCCCCCTCGCGCTCCCCGTCATTTTTTCGTTTCGCGCTATCTCGGTGTCGCTCCCTTCCGCGGAGCGGCCAAAAAGCCTGCGGCGCAGCGACATTGCGCCAGATTGATCCGTCGCGCGAGGGCGACCGGAATGGGGTCTGGGGCCGCTGGCCCCAGGTCTAATCTCTTGTCCTTGACTCGCTCCCTTTCCCCTCGCCTCCGGCGCCGCGCGTTGCAGCAGCACCATGAAGCCGTCCTCGAACCGCGCCGGCGTTGGCTCCAGCTTGAGCCGCGCCAGCGCGCCGTCCGGCGGGTCGGATCCGCGCACGATCCTGACCCGTCCGGCCTCGGGCGAGGCGTCGACTACTCCCGGATCGTCCAGCAGGGCGGCCTGCTCCACCCGCGCGGTCATGCCGTCGGGCGGCGTGGCCAGGAAGGTGCGGCCCTGCGCCAGCGCGCTGACCTCCTTGGGCGGTCCTTGGGCCAGCACCTTGCCCTCCCGTAACACCACCACGTGCTCGCAGCGCTCGGCCTCGTCGAGGTAGGAGGTGGAGACCAGCACCGTCAGCCGCTCGGTGCGCACCAGCCGGTCGATGATCTGCCACAACTCGCGCCGCGACACCGGATCGACGCCCACGGTCGGCTCGTCGAGCAGCAACAGGTCCGGCGAGCGGATCAGGGTGCAGGCCAGCCCCAGCTTCTGCTTCATACCTCCCGACAGCTGGCCGGCGAGCCGCCGGG
>PLXM01000164.1:6944-7109 GCA_003153235.1 Rhodospirillales bacterium | reverse complement strand
AGCTGTTCGACAGCTCGCTGTTCAAAGCTTCCGGCCACTGGGATATATATGGCGACAACATGTTCAAGGTGAAGGACGTGCACAAGAGTGCTGAAGGCGGCGAAGAGCGGATGATGGGCCTTAAGCCCATGAACTGCCCAGCCCATGTGCAGATTTTCAATCAGG
>PLXM01000164.1:0-6889 GCA_003153235.1 Rhodospirillales bacterium | reverse complement strand
GGCGAATTATTTCAAGCTGCAGCTCAGCGTCTACAAAGATCTTGGCTTCGAGAAAATATCCGTCAAGCTAGCGCTGCGTCCGGGGGAGAACGCGCGCATTGGTTCCGATGAATTGTGGGACTGGTCTGAAAATGCGCTGCGCGAAGCATTGAAGGCGGCAAACCTGCCTTTCGAAGAACTTCCCGGCGAAGGNNGCCTTCTACGGACCGAAAGTCGAATTCCACCTGACGGACGCGATTGGCCGGACATGGCAATGCGGCACGCTGCAGGTCGACCCGAACCTGCCCAACCGTCTTGATGCCAACTATATCGGCGAAGACGGGGCGAAGCACCGCCCGATTATGCTCCACCGCGCTATTCTGGGCTCACTCGAGCGCTTCATCGGCATCCTGATCGAGAACTATGCGGGCAAACTGCCCCTGTGGCTCGCTCCCGTTCAGGCTGTTGTTGCGACCATCACCTCAGATGCCGATGCATACGCCGGTAAAGTGCTGGAACAACTGAAAAAGGCCGGTATCCGCGCCGAAATCGACCTGCGTAACGAGAAAATTAACTATAAAATACGGGAACATAGCCTTGCCAAAGTTCCGCAGATCTGGGTGGTGGGAAAACGCGAAGGCGAGGAGAAAACAGTCGCCATCCGCCGTTTAGGCGGCGCCTCCGCCGCCAATACCGATAATGGTGCGCAAGAAATACTTGCACTTGACGCTGCGATCAATAAAATCGCTATGGAATCGGCGCCACCCGCTTAAGGGTCGATTCTTTTGTTCTTAACAACTTATGGAGATGTAACATCGCGATCAAACCTTCGAACGACGGCCCCCGTATCAATACTCAAATCAGGGCCGACAAAGTCCGCCTTATAGGCGCAGACGGCGAAATGGTCGGTGTTGTATCTGTCCGCGAAGCCCTGAACCTCTCACAGGAAGCAGGTCTCGATCTTATCGAGATATCCCCCAACGCAGAGCCTCCTGTCTGTAAGATTTCGGACTTCGGCAAGTACCGCTACGAACTGCAGAAAAAAGAAGCGGCCGCGCGCAAGAATCAGAAAATCGTTCTCACGAAAGAACTGAAGATCCGCCCGAACATCGAGGAGCATGATTTTCAGGTCAAGATCCGCAGCGCCAAACGCTTTATCGACGAAGGCGACAAGGTGCGCTTCAGCCTACAGTTCCGCGGCCGTGAATTCGAGCACAAGGAAATCGGCATGGCGGTACTCAACCGCGCGCGCAATGAGCTGGCCGAATACGCCAAGATCGAACAGGAACCGAAGTTCGAAGGCGGACAGGTTATCATGATCGTTGTGCCGAAAACGGCTTAACTTAAGGGCTGTCACTCTCTATGATAGGCGTTTTTGACAGTGGCTTTGGCGGCCTTACCGTCCATCATGCACTCATAAACGCGATGCCGGACCTCGATTTCGTCTACCTTGGCGACAACAAGAACGCGCCCTACGGTACGCGTCCGCCTCTCGATGTCCTCAACCTTACCTGCGCCGGTCTCGATCGTTTGTTCGCCGAAGGCTGCACGCTTGTGATTGTCGCCTGCAATACCGCCTCGGTCGTCACCCTGCGCTGGATACAGCAGCAATGGCTTCCCGCGCAGCAACAGGCAGACGGGGTCAAAAGAAACGCGATTGGCGTTGTGGTGCCGACTGTCGAAGCGGCAACCGGCGTGGCTTGGAATGATGCTCCGGCACCAGCCGCGACATCCTCAAAGCCCCATACTATCGGCATTTTTGCAACGCAGCGCACGGTGGAAACAGATATCTATCCCTTCGAGATTAACAAGCGCAGACCGGATATCCTCGTTGTTCAACAAGCCTGCCCCAACCTGGCCAGCGCAATCGAGAGGGGTCTGCCGCATATTGAAATCAGAAATCTGGTTCATAAGTATGCGGAAGAATTCCGCCGTAAACTTGGTCAGGGAACACTGGACAGCATTATCCTTGGCTGCACGCATTATCCGCTGGTCGCGGATATGTTTGCGGAAGAGCTTCCGTCTGTCCCCATCATTCATCAGCCGGGAGCGACGGCCGCCGCACTGGCGCGCTATCTTGATCGCCATCCGGAATACAACATAGGTCGTCACGGAAAGCGCATTTTTCTTTCCACCGGGTTCTCGCCGGAGGCCTTGCCGCTGATTGAAAAATTCTGGGGCGGAAAGCTGGATTTCAGACAGGCATAAGTTTGCAACGCTATCTTTTAAGCCTGATTACAGGGGCTATGCGCATCGATACGCGGCCGGAAGGGCAGGACGATGCCCCAGGCCTCTTTCTTGAATGACGCCTTGATGCGCACGGGAACACCCTTGAGCTGCGAGCGTTCATCAATGATCGGACGTAAAATATCCTGCCGGTTAAAAGCCTGTTCCACCATCAGGATGCTGATATCCAAAGCGCGGGCATGGAAAATGCTCAGGCCCAGCTCGATGATGGATTTTTGCGGATGCGGATACTCTTCGCCATCAAAAGCGATTTTTGTCACTTCATAGCGTGCGCCCGTCCTGCGGGCGTAAAGGTATAGGCTTTCGGAATAATCACGCGGCACGGCGCTGACGCCGTCTTCTGCGACACCATGGCGCAGCTGCTTCATCTCCGCCACAAGGCTTGCGCCGTTATCAAGCAGGCGGACTTCTGCATAACCGCCGACTTCATCACTGTTTCTGTCGAAGTAGTGCCAGCGCATCTGGCCTTTTTCTTTGGTCTCGGGAGCGCCCATCTTCATCAGCAGGTCTTCCAGCATATACATCATGATGCACCCTCTCCCTCTATGCCTAAAGGTAATGCATAAAAGTTGACAAAGTCTTTATGGGGCTTACCGTAATGCAAATGAAAAGGCCCAAGCTCCGGGGGAAGAGCTTGGGCCAATGTTACGGAGAAACTTATCCGGGGGGAGGATGTAAGTCTCCGTTGGGGGTTAACTTGAGATATGCTGCGCAGCGGCAGTCGTCTTTGCGGTAAAATCCGCATAAACAACATGGCCATCACCATCATTCTGATAATCCATAGGCAGGTTGCCGAAGCCCATCAGGTAGCGGATACGGCTGACCGTCTCCTTCAGGTGGAAGGGGCGCATTGTGATTGGCGCCGGAGCGTAAACGGGGGTAGCCTGTGTATCCATGGCAACACCGGAGAAACCTGTGATGAAAATGACCTGCAGGCCGGGGTTATCCTGTAAAATCTTCTGTGCAAGCACAAAACCGTCAATCCCTGGCATAACAACATCCACCATTAGGACATCGTAGGATTCTTTGGAGGAGGCGCGCCATGCGTCCAGATAATTGTCGACAACTTCAACGCTGGTGCCGGCCTTTCTAAGGGAAGCGGCCAGGTATCCGGCGACTGTCTGGTTGTGTTCGGCGATGAGGACTCTTGTCATTTTTTATTACTCCTCTGAAGTTCTAGTTCTTGCAGTTTTCGCTAACTTGTTAATTATTTGTTAACGTCTTATGTACGTATTACACCATCTTACGGAAACTAAATCAAGGAATTTCGTAAACTATTTTTTAACCATTAGTAATAAAATTACCAAATGATCTGTAAATAGGTAATTTTAAAGAGATTTTCTGGCTGATAAAAGCCGGCACTTTTTTAAAAAATCTCTAGTCCATGGTGACAAAAAGGCCGAAATGGAATCACTCGGCTGGACGACTCAGTCATATAAGCGTTTACTTTTAAAGAAGGCTGGTGGAATTTAACCTTCATTAATCAGGATCTTAGGCCCATGAACGCTATATTGTTTTCCATCGCGACATTTTTCTCTACTTTCTTCGGTGGCCTGTTTGCGCTCAAACATAACGACCGCCTGCATTTCATCCTCAGCTTCACGGCCGGCGTGCTGATCGGCGTTGTCAGCTTTGACATCCTGCCGGAAATTTTTGATCTGGCGCATGAACACGCCATTGATCCGATGAACGCCATGATCGCGCTGGTGACAGGGTTCCTGTTCTTCCACAGCCTTGAAAAATTTGTGCTGATACACCATTCACAGGAAAGTGCCTATACCTCGCACCACCATCCGCAGGTCGGTTTCTTGTCTGCACTGGCGTTGGCGGGGCACAGTTTCATGGATGGCGTAGGAATCGGGCTTGGCTTTCAAGTATCCCCCAGTGTGGGCGCTATCGTCGCCATCGCTGTCATCGCGCATGACTTCTGCGACGGGCTCAACACCGTCAGCCTTATGCTCGTCCACCACAATACCAAGCGCCGTGCTTTGGCCATGCTGCTGCTGGATGCCTCCACCCCTGTACTAGGCGCGGCTTCCACGCTTGCCTTCCATTTGCCGCCGATGGGCCTGATGATCTATCTGGGATTCTTTGCCGGTTTTCTGCTTTATATCGGCGCCGCAGACGTTCTGCCCGAAGCCCATTCCAAAGCGCCGCCGGCAACAACTCTCCGTCTGATCGCCCTGACCTGTCTGGGCGCGGTTTTTATTTTCACGGCTGTTCATCTGGCAGGCTAGGGAGTATATTTTCTAAAAGGTATATTTATGGGCAGGAGGTAAAAACAATGACTAAAATTTTCTCATTTGCGCTTTGCCTGCTTCTCTTTTGTGCTGACGCGTCATATGCTGCAGATTCTGTCGTATCGCCAGGCTACATTGATACATTGCAGAAAAAAGCCGAATTCGGCGACACCATCTCCCAGTTCAATCTCGGCGTCCTTTATCACAACGGACAGGGCGTGCCGCAGGATAACAAAAAAGCCGCCGAATGGCTGCGCAAGGCTGCGGACAAGGGCGATGCCGATGCCGAGCTCAACCTTTTTGTCCTCTATGCGAACGGACAGGGTGTGCCGCAAAGCAATGAAGACGCCGCCAAATGGTGTCAACTCGCCGCAGAAGCGGGCAACGTCAACGCCCAGCTGATCCTGTCCACCCTCTACAAGAAAGGCCAGGGCGTTCCCAAGAACGACAGGCTGGCGACAGGCTGGTTTGTCCGCGCCGCACAAAACAGTGGCAACGCCCATCCGCTTGCGGGACCGCTGAAGAGCAACGAGGTGCAAAGATCAAGATCACTGTTTATCATGTTGAGCCTGGTTATCGGTTTTGCTACCCTGTTTCTGGTGTTTAATTTCATGAAGGGCAAAAACAATGAAGAATTCTAACAAGCTTTTGGTGGTAATGATGACGGCAGCATTTCTTTTAACGGCAATGCCCGGTCATTCCTCGGCCGAAAATACTCTGCAGCCTTCTGGCGGAATAGCACCGCGCGCAAACACCGTTCACAGGACAGTTACTCTGTCACCGCGCCGCGGGACGATCCCCGCACATCACATTATCCCTGCCGGCAGCAGTAAAAAGAATGACTCTTTCTCCCAGCTGAACAAATAGGGAAACATGAAGAATATTTTTCTGGCGCTGACGATGTGCGCAGTTCTGTCAGGATGTTCCGGCGACGCAAAAACCGCCGGAACCAAATCCCTGACACATGATGCACAGGCAAAGCCTTCGGAGAGCCTGCTGACAGCGGATGACATGCATCTGTGCGAACAGCAGCTGGGGATCTCCCAGCCCAAAACGGCAGCTGATGTCTACGTAATGTCGCAGGAGTCGATTGATAGGGTCAAGGACTGCTCCTTCGAGGAGGAAAAGCAGCGCATGCCCCTTCTGGCGGACCTGATAGATAAATACAGGATCATGGTCCAGCAGGGGAATAAAGAATGTGCCAAGGATATCGGCACGCATTACGCCGCCCTATGCCTGCAAAAAAACCTCGACGATGCAGCGGACTGGTACAACCTCGCCGTTTCGCAAAAAGTATTAACCGAGATGCCAGACCAGCCTCAAATGCAAACGTCCCAACCCCAGCATTAAGCCAAGGTCGGGACGGTGCAATATAGTGATCGAAGGTCGTGACCGGAATGTCCGGATCACAAACCCATTAACTTATTAAGGCTTGAAGTTCTTGAGTGCTTCTTTAGCTTTTTCGGCAGCGGCTTTTGCGCCGTCCTTCAGCTCATCAACCGTACCGTCTGCTACTGCTTCCGCTACGGCTTCTTTTGCTTCCTCAACAACTGCTTTGAACTTATCTGCGAATCCCATCTGTTTTCTCCTTTTCTAAAAAATTTAAGCCTCAAGAAACTAACACCTCGTTTATATATCTGTCAAATAGTTTTCTGAAAAATAAATTAAGTGTTTGTTTCTAAATGTAATTTTATTAATTATGAGGTAGGAATCTCCCCAGCTTTATCTATTTTCGTAACTTTGTCCATGTTAAGAAACAGCAAAAATAAACAGCCCCGTAGGTCCTTGGGATGACTGCTCTTTTTCTTTCTTACAAACTTCTTACAAACTTCTTACAAAACACTCACAACTCGCTTTCTGATTCGTGGTCAGATTAAGTTATGGATAGAAAATTTTATCCTGAAACAAAGACTAAAGCTTCTGGTTACACACATTAAATTAAAAGGGAGAAGAGATATGGACAAGTACAAAAGGACACATAAGCTTGCTGCCGCGATGACAGCAGGCGTATTGATGGGGGAAAGCACGTCAGCTCACGCTAACACGACGTTCTCGACGATTGCCGACAACATCGTCACATCAACAGCCAGCCTGCCCAGCCTGATTTCAACGGTGGCTTACATCGGCGGTATCGGTCTTGGCGTTGCCGGCATTTTCAAACTGAAACAGCACGTTGACAACCCCGGTCAGACACCGATGAAAGACGGTCTTGTCCGTCTCGGTGCTGGCGGTGGTCTGCTGGCCCTGCCATACCTGACATCGGCGATGATGGGTTCGATTAATAATGGCCTCACCGCTCAGGCTGGCGAAACTCTGTTTGCGGCACCAACCACTGGCGCTGGTTAATAGATAGAGCTAAAATTAATGGCTTACTTAAGATTGACGCCCGGCATTGGTTATTTATCTGGTGCCGGGCGCATTCT
>PLXM01000243.1 GCA_003153235.1 Rhodospirillales bacterium | reverse complement strand
CGAGGGCGCGGTGCGCTGCATGAAGCAGGCGCTGGCGACTGTCAAAAGCCCGATCAGCTACATCAATACGCATGGCACCTCGACGCCTGTGGGCGACGGCGCGGAACTGAAGGCCATGAAGGAAGTTTTCGGCGGCACAGTGCCTTACTTCAGCTCGACCAAATCTTTGACCGGTCACTCCCTCGGTGCGACCGGCGTGCAGGAGGCGATCTACTGCCTCCTGATGATGAAAAACAACTTTATCTGCGCGTCGGCGAATGTCGAGACACTCGATCCCGAGGCGGAAGGTATGCCGCTAGTGACGAAGCGCATGGATAATGTGACGCTGAATACGGTTCTCTCCAATAGTTTTGGTTTCGGCGGCACCAATGCCACGCTCGCTCTCTCACGTTATGAGGGGAAATAGTCATGGGTGAAAAATTGATGCCAGAAAAACTAATGACCGGCAAACGCGGATTGATCATGGGGGTGGCGAACGACCACTCGATCGCCTGGGGTATTGCCAGGACATTGCACGCACATGGTGCAGAAATGGCCTTCACCTATCAGGGTGATGCTTTCGGCAAGCGTGTCATTCCTTTGGCCGAGAGCCTGAGCGCAAAACTTGTACTGCCCTGCGATGCGTCGAAAGAAGAAGATCTCGACCGCGTATTTGCCGTATTGAAAAAAGAATGGGGCAAGATTGATTTCGTCGTGCACGCCGTTGCTTTTTCCAATAAGGATGAATTGAAAGGCCAGTATGTCGATACCACGCTCGGCAACTTTCTCACCTCGCTGCATGTGTCATGCTTCTCCTTCACCTCCGTCGCGCGCCGCGCCAAAGATTTGATGCAAGATGGCGGCAGCCTGATCACACTCTCCTATCTCGGCTCCGAGCGCGTCATGCCGAACTACAATGTCATGGGTATTGCCAAAGCTGCGCTGGAAGCGTCCGTGCGCTATCTTGCCGTAGACCTTGGCCCGAAGAATATCCGCGTCAATTCCATCTCCGCCGGCCCGATGCGGACGCTGGCCGGCGCTGTCATCGGCAATGCACGTCATACGTTTAAATTCACCACTAAGGCGTCCCCACTGGGCCGCAGCGTCACGCTGGAAGAAATCGGCAATGCGGCGCTCTATTTCCTCAGCGACTTGTCATCTGCCGTTACCGGTGAAAACCACTATGTCGACTGCGGCTTCAATGTTATCGGCATGCCGCGTCAGGAAACTTTCGACGAGATCGCTGCGATGAATGGCAACGGCAACGGGGATCACTGATATGGCTGATGTACCTGTCATCGCTGACCGTTCCCCGAAGCCGGTTGAAGTCGAAGCTGGAAAAACCTACTACTGGTGCGCTTGCGGCAAGTCACAAAAGCAGCCGTTTTGCGACGGTTCGCATAAGGATACAGCCTTTACGCCTGTGGCTTACACGGCAGAAAAATCCGGTAAAGGCTTCTTCTGCATGTGCAAGCACAGCAATAACAAGCCGTTCTGTGACGGCAGTCATTCGAAAACCTAGCAAGGAGGAGATATCCATGCGGTTCATGATTTGTCTTGCGGCCCTGTTGATGTCAAGCCTCCCCGCTTATGCCGATAGCGCTCCTGCGGGAGCATGGTATGAAGGCGGCAGTTTGCAGAAGGCATCCGTTGAAGACTGGCAGCGTGCAACACCGGCTAATCAGATCGCGACGGCGGCAGACTTTGTTGCTTCCCTGAGCTCTATACCGGATATCGGCGCCATCAAGGATCAGGATATGCTCGATGCGATCTGGAAGCAGACAGAGTCGCTGGTGAACTGTATTAACCAGCAGGCGCGCCTGCCGGATACCGTCACAGACCGGCCGGTTGCGGAGTTCGTTGTCCTCTGCACCATCGTCAAGAAAAAGCCGCAAACCCCTTAACGTTAGGTGCCTTAACGCCAGACACCTTAACCTCAGGCCCCTTAGCGTTTATGCAGCACGCGCGCGAATTCTTCGAACAGTGCGGTTGAAACCGGGTTGAGCCAGAAATCCCCTTCAGGATGCCATTGCGTGCCGAGAATGAATTTCTTGCCGGGAACGGAGATAGCCTCGATCAGCCCGTCCTCGCAGATGCCTTCCACGAAAAGCCCCGCGCCCAGCTTGTCGATGCCCTGAAGGTGCAGGGAGTTTGTAGAAAATTTCTGTGGCAGACCAAGACGCTCGAACATGCCGCCCGCCTGCGTGCGGATGTTGTGCTGATGCATTTCATAGCGCTGCGCATGAGGCAGGTTCAGTGGCGCGCGGTGATCCAGCTTGCCGGGCACCTTGTGTACAAATTGGTGCAGCGTGCCGCCACAGGCGACATTCATCTCCTGAAATCCGCGGCAGATGGCAATCATCGGAATGTCCATCTCGATGACATCGCGGATCAGCGGCAGGTCGGTCTGATCACGGTCGATGTCGAGGGACTCAGACTCAAATTCGCACGTGGCCCCGTAGTTGACGGGATCGACATGCGAAGGGGCGCCTGTCAGCAGAATGCCATCAATTTTGTGCGCAATGCTTTTCAGGCTGAAATTCCGGCCCAGCGCGGGAATGAGCAGTGGAACGCATTTGACGATTTCAATTAACGGACGGACGTATTGGTCCCTGACGGCGAAAATCGGGATGCCTTGCGGCTCTTTAACGTGATTGCAGGGGATGCAGACAATGGGCAGGTCGGACATGATTTTGGCTTCTCTGTGGGAATCATTGTAAGGGGTCAGGAGGCGCATACTACTCCCGCTCCAGATTCTTGAATATTTTCTGCTTGTTTCTCAATTAGTTAACATTACATGTTTATTATTG
>PLXM01000070.1 GCA_003153235.1 Rhodospirillales bacterium | reverse complement strand
TTCCACCGCAACATCATGAGCGAGTTTATGGGGCTGGTGCATGGTGTATATGACGCGAAGGAAAGCGGCGGCTTTGTCCCCGGCTGCTGCTCACTGCACAACTGCATGTCCGCACATGGGCCGGATGCAGGCGTGGTAAAACACGCTTCGGAAGCCGACCTGAAACCGGCGCAGATGAAAGACACACTCGCCTTTATGTTCGAAAGCCGCTTTATCATGCGCCCCACAACGGCTGCGCTTAAAAACAGCCTGCAGAAAGACTATTACAAATGCTGGCAAGATATGCCGAAGATGTTCAGGAAATGAAACTCGGGTTCGTCGGATTAGGCATCATGGGCCTGCCAATGTCGCTTAATCTTCAGCGGGCCGGTTTTACGCTGTCCGTATACAACCGCAATCCGGCACGCGCGCAGACGCTGGAAAAAGCCGGTGCAAAACTCTGCAGGAGCCCTAAAGAAGTTGCGGAGAACGCCGATATCATTTTCATCTGCGTCTCGGACACACCGGATGTCGAGCAGGTTATTTTCGGCACAGATGGTATCATTCACGGCGCGAAGGCCGGATCCATCGTCGTCGACATGAGCACGATCTCGCCTGAAGAAACGAAGAAATTCGCCAGGCGCCTTGCCGAAAAGAATATCGAGATGATTGATGCCCCTATCTCGGGCGGCGAAGCGGGCGCCATCACCGGTACGCTTTCCATCATGGCGGGCGGCAGCGCGGAAGCCTTTGCCCGCGTCAAGCCCTACTTTGAAAAGCTGGGAAAAAACATCGTCCATGTCGGCACAAACGGCGCGGGACAGGTGGCAAAAGCCTGCAACCAGATCGTGATCGCTGTTTCCATCGAGGCCGTGAGCGAGGCGCTGCTGTTCGCCGAAAAATGCGGCGTTGACGGCAGGAAAGTGCGCGAAGCGCTGATGGGCGGCTTTGCCGGCAGCAAGGTGATGGAAGTCCACGGCAACCGTATGCTGAATGACGACTACAAACCCGGTTTCAAGGCAAAACTTCACCGCAAGGACATGGGCATTGTCATGGACACGGCGGCAAAAGTAAAAGCGTTTCTGCCGGGCGCGGCTCTCGCCACGCGCCATATCGATGAAGCGCTCGAAGCAGGCGATGGCGAACTTGACTCTTCCGCAATTTTTAAAGTACTGAGGAAAAAAGTAAAATGAAACTCGCATCACTAAAACACGGCCGCAACGGCGAACTGGTTCTCGTCAGCAGGGATCTCACCAAAGTCACATCGGCTGACCATATCGCGCGGACAATGCAGGCCGCGATGGACAACTGGAGCGCCGTCAAACCAAAGTTGGAAGATCTGTATAAAGAGCTGAATGAAGGCAAGGCGCAATCATTCCCCTTTGATCCTGCCAAATGCTCGAGCCCCCTGCCCCGCGCCTACCAATGGCTTGATGGCAGCGCCTATGTCAATCACGTCGAGCTGGTGCGGAAATCGCGCGGCGCTGATATGCCCGCCAGCTTCTGGACAGACCCGCTGATGTATCAGGGCGGCTCCGATACTTTCCTCGGCCCCCACGAAGATATCCTCATGGAATCTGAAGACTGGGGCATCGACTTCGAAGCCGAGATCGCCGTCGTCACAACCGACGTGCCGATGGGCACGACCGCCGAAACTGCCGGAAAATATATCCAGCTGCTGATGCTGGTGAACGACGTATCGCTGAGGAATATCGCTGTAAATGAGCTGGCCAAGGGTTTCGGCTTCCTGCAAGCCAAGCCCTCCAGCGCCTTTTCACCCGTGGCGATAACGCCTGATGAGCTCCGCGACGCGTGGCAGGATTGCAAGGTACGCCTGCCCATATTGTCCACGCTGAACGGCCAGAAGTTCGGCAACCCGAACGCCGGCGACGACATGATTTTCAACTTTGCCGCACTGATTGCGCACGCCTCCAAAACACGCCCGCTCTGCGCCGGCACCATTATTGGCTCCGGAACCGTTTCCAACAAGGACCGCTCGGTCGGATCGTCGTGCATTGTCGAGCGCCGCATCATCGAGAAGCTGGAGGGCGGTGAGTCTAAAACCCCCTTCATGAAATTCGGCGATAAAATCAGGATTGAAATGCTCGATGATCTGGGACGGTCTATCTTCGGTTCGATAGAGCAGACCGTGAAGCAATATAAACTCAGCCGCTAAATGTCGCGCTTAAAAGCCGACCTCCTGCTTTTGCTTGTCGCCCTTGTCTGGGGCGCGGCCTTTGTCGCGCAAAAGGATGCCTTCAGCAATATCGGCCCCTGTACTTTTGTGGCCTCGCGCTTTTTTATTTCAATGCTGCTGGTGCTGCCCTTTGCGGCACGGGAATACAAACGGATTCCCCGCAAGAAAGAAATAGCTGCCGGCAAAGCTGAAATCCTGCTTTTGTGTTCGGCTTTCTGCGCGGCGGTTATTTCCCAGCAAATCGGCGTCGGCAGAACTACGGTCACCAACGCCGGATTCCTGACAGGGCTTTACGTCATCTTTGTGCCCGTCATCTGCACGCTGATCTACAAGCAGAAATTATCGAAGGGGATCTTCCTCGCATCTCTGCTCTCGATTGCCGGGATATGGCTGCTATCGGGCGGCAGGCTTGACGGGCTTTCATCAGGAGATGCGCTTGTCTTTGCCTGCGCCGTCGGCTTTGCCGTGCAGGTAACGCTTGTCAGTAAAGTCATGGGCCGCATCAAAGCACCGTTTATTTTATCTTTTGTGCAATATGCTGCCGTTACAACCATTGCCGTGATCGGTGCATTGATGTTTGAACATCCGACAATTGAGGCTCTGCATCTCGCGGCACTGCCTATCCTTTATGCAGGTATCGTATCAGGCGGGATCGGCTACACGCTGCAAGTGGTGGGGCAGCAATACACCCCCGCCTCGGATTCCGCCATCATCCTCAGCGGTGAATCCGTCTTCGCCGCCATTGCAGGTGCGCTGCTGCTCAACGAGCATCTCACGCCGCTGCAATACGCAGGCTGCGCGCTTATTTCTCTGGCGATAGTACTAACTGAATTGATGCCGTTTCTTTTCAGGAAGTCTGTGCATTAGGTTGGAACCGTGATTGCTGCGGTTTGCTCTGCTGCGGCAGCATATCAGTTACGGGTCTGTCCCACATCTGGACTTCTATGTAGCGCCGTTTGTCATCGTAATGCCCGAGAACGCCATATTTCTTTATGGCCTTTGCCGCCTGATCCGCATTGAGAACGACACCATGCATGGGATGCGGATCAACACCCGACTTTTCTCCATGTGTCTCGACAAAACTATAATTATTGAAGCTGTCATCAAAGGTGAAAGAGCAGCGGGAAAGATCAATCTGATCGGCTGGAATAGATATCACATGCCTGCCGGGTGTGCTCTTCTCAGGTTCTGTCGTCAGCGCAAAATAAATCGGGTTCTTTTCCTTGATATCGACGCCGACAGCCTTGGCGCTTTCACGCACCCAGTTTTCAACTTCTTCCCGTTCCTCCAGATAAGCCGCCTGCCCCGGTGTATCGACATGCCTGTTGGGAGCAAGCTTCTCGCACATGGCGACAGCATCAGCGCGAAATAAATCCATGACCGTCGTAAAAGGATCATCGTCCTTATAGACCCGTGTCAGGTAATAGCCTTTTAAAGGATTTTCGCCCATGCCTTCCAGTATAACATGTATCTTTACATATTAAAAATACGCGGAAGCATCACATTGAAAAAACTAGACTTTTTCAACCTGCGTGAATTCCAGCTCAACGGGTGTGGAACGGCCAAAGATCGAGACCAGCACCTTGAGGCGGCTGCGGTCTTCGTCGATTTCCTCGACAGTGCCGTTGAAGGAGTTGAACGGACCATCGCAAACGCGCACCTGCTCGCCGATGTCGAAGGAAATGCTCGGACGCGGACGCTCCGCACCTTCCGTCACTTGTTTCAGCAGACGCTGCGCTTCCGTCTCGGTGATGGGTGAAGGCTTTGTGCCGCCGGCACCGAGAAAGCCGGTAACTTTCGGCGTGTTCTTCACAAGATGCCATGCATCATCGTTCATTTCCATTTTCACAAGCACGTAGCCGGGGAAGAATTTTCGCTCGGCGTTCACTTTTTGCCCGCGGCGCACTTCGACGACTTCTTCCGTCGGAACCATCACTTCTTCGATGAACTGGTCAAGCCCGCGCTTTGCTGCGGTTTCCTTGATGGAAGAGGCCACTTTCTTTTCGAAACCCGAGTAAACATGCAGTACATACCAACGCTTTGTCATTGTTTGTCCCCTAATCCAAGAATAAATTTAACCACAGTTGAAATCAGCCCATCCGCCAATAGTAAAATCATCGCCATGATAAAGATCATGATGAAAACAACGATCGTCGTTGTCACAGTCTCCTTCCGTGTCGGCCAGGTCACCTTGCGGGCTTCCTGCCGCGTCTCGCGGATAAATTGGGCAAAATCTTTTGACATCGTTCTATAACGTTCCTTCTACTTCATTCCCAAGACTGGCAGGAGCGGGGGGACTCGAACCCACAACATCCGGTTTTGGAGACCGGTACTCTACCAATTGAGCTACGCTCCTTCATGCCTTTTTCCCCTAGCAACCCTCGTTTCCGGAGGCCGGATTCGCGAGGATTATTTAATTGTCAGGGGATGATGTATAGCTTTGTAACGTAAGCTTTATTGGAAATCTAGTGAAATGTTGAAATTTATTATTTACATAAAAATAACAATATCAATAATGCCTGTTTATTATTTTTGTGCCATAATGCCCGCATAATTTTAAAGATTCGTTCGAAACATAAGGTGTCCATGACCAAGCTCTGGAAGAAAGACCGTGATGCCCAAGGTATAGGCCATCTGAAGGAGGTGGACTTGTCGACGCTGGCTATCTCCAGCCCCACCATCGTCTTCATTTCCGGCCACGTGACAAGGGACAACAATCCGGAAGTGATCTCCACCGGTTTCAGTTTTCTTGAAGAGACACTTCGCAACCAGCCGGAACTCAAACAGCCGCCGCAGATTTATTCCTGGTCACATAGCAGCTCGCTAAGAACTTGCTTCAATATTGCTTCATACAATTTCCGTCCCAAAAGGGGCTACAGTCATTCGGCTAAAACGCTGGCTGAAGGGGTCATCATGCCGCTGGTCAGCGACAACGGGAAGCCGATCGCCTATGAAGAGGCTCAAAAAAGACTGCGAAACCTGACTTTCTTTGGCTACAGCGCCGGCAGCGTCGTCGCCCAGGAGGCATTTAACGCCGCGATGAAAATGATGAAAAAGATGGGCTATAAATCTGACGAGGCGCGCACGCTTCTGCATGAAGTCGTGCTTATCAGCATCGGCACGGTTTCCAATCCGTTCAAGGAAAAAAACCGTTTCACCACTCTCTCCCTTGCCAACAGCGATGACCGGTTTGTCCGCATCAAGAGCTGGCTGATGCACCCGCTGAAATACACTTTCTCCAAACCCAGCCGGAAACTAAAAATCAACCCGATGTCCGACACCAGCCTGTATATAACGGCTGCCGCCAGCAGAAGAATGCGCGACCGCGGCAAGGTGTCCAAGGAAACAGCTAAAATAGACGGAATCCAGCTCCCGCGCTGGCACTATTCAGCCAGCAACCATGATTTCAAAAGCTACGTAAACAACGATGACAAGCACAGCCAGGTCTCGAGGATTGTGCCAAGTGCGCTGATCAATGCCCTCAACAGAAAAACAACGCTGGATCCTCTCCAACTGCTGGAACCAACAGCCTCCCTCGGTACCGAAGAGAAGGTCCTTTACCAGAGCAAAATCACAAAAGCCCAGGTTGTTAAAAAGTAGCTATCAACCATAATTATAAAATAATATTCCAAAAAATATAGATACTTAGGAATATATTAACAAAAAATTAACCGCTGACGTCCTATTCTGTGGTACGATCGATTCTACCAATCACAGACTCGGAGAAAAATCATGTCAGATTTACAACCTTTATTCGACAACAATCGCCGCTGGGTGCGTGAGCGCCTGACGAACGACCCTGACTATTTCGAGAGGCTTTCCTCTCTGCAAGCTCCGAAGTATCTCTGGATTGGCTGCTCCGACAGCCGCGTGCCTGCAAACCAGATCACCAACCTGATGCCGGGTGAAGTTTTTGTACACCGCAATATCGCCAACCTGATCGTGCATACAGATATGAACGCCCTCTCCGTCATCCAGTACGCCGTGGAAGTCCTCAAAATTGAAGATATCATCGTCTGCGGCCACTATGGCTGTGGCGGCGTCAAGGCCGCTTACGAAAACAGCCAGCTCGGTCTGCTCGACAATTGGCTGCGCAACATCAAGGACGTTTATCACAGCCACCGGGATGAACTCGATTCCATCGCCAAGCCCGAACACCAGCTTGACAGGCTCTGCGAGCTGAATGTGATGAAGCAGGTCAGCAATGTCTGCCACACGACGATTGTGCAGAACGCCTGGGCCAAAGGCCAGAAGCTTGCCGTGCATGGACTGATCTATGATCTATCGAACGGCTTGCTGCAGGACCTGTCGATACGCATTAATAATGCCGATCAACTGGGCAACATCTACCAGATGAAGCCGCGCCAGAGAAAAACCGATGACACCCTGAAAAAGACCGGCTAGGCTCAGACCCTGTTAATTTATGAATTCCGCGCGAAGAAAAAAAGCCGATCCGGTAAGGAAAAGCCTGAAGACGCGTAGCTGAAACGTAGGCGCGAAGGCTTTGACGACGTCCGGGCGGGGTTTTTGCCGCGCCCAAATTAACAGGGTCTGAGCCTAATGCTGATTATTTATCCACGCGCGAGCACACTTTTTTCACATCATCATTGATGCTGTGCGGGATGGTATGGTTAGCGGTCGTCTGACCGACGAGCTGCTCGACGATCTTGCCATCCTTGAATAAAACGTAGAAAGGGATCGGACCGTCAAAAGTCGGATAACCGGCATATTTCTCCTGCCTGTACAACGTACCGCACACAACCCAGCCGAAAGTCTGCCTGGCACCGATGATGAGATTGGCATCCGTGTGTCCCTTCACCGGAGGGAAAAAATCATACGTCGAATTCTTTGAGCCGAAAAGAATATTGGAGAAGAAAGACTTATCCAGCTTTGACTGGATCATGTCCTTATAGTTCGCCGGCGGCGCCGCGCCGTAATCAGGATTAGCCGGCAAAGGCTTCGGCACGGGCCGCGGAAGAAAGCAGCCAGCCAATAAAAGCATCATCAAAACGGGATATAATCGCGCAATTTTTTTCATCTTATATAAAACCTCTATCCTATGTATCACGTTTCATATTCCTTTTAAATGGCCCGCTTCTGGCGGCCTATTTGTCTCCGGAACGAGAATATTGGCAAAAACTTTTTTGACCACCAGAATAGACACCACAGCAAGCGCGATACCGCCCCACAGGTCGGCAAAGTGATGCCCGCCAATAGACGGCGTTGACAGGAATACCAAAGTATTGAGCTCCAGATAGAATATAAACAGGACCGGCATGCCGCGCGCTGCATATGTGAGGAGGATGGCCAGCGCCACATGGAACGACGGAAACTGGATAATTCCCTGAATGGGCGTATCGCCGATAATCTTGAGCGTCCCGTCATGCAGCGCCATGAAAACATGGACATAGGCCCTGTCGTTTTCAACATGATAATAACCAAAGGCTCCAACCGCCGGCCAGATGCCTGAAAGCACGACACAGATCAGGCAGGATACCATGAAAAGCCACATCATTTCCCACGCCCGCGCGGAGCGCCCGCGATAATTCAATATAAAGATCAGCAGCAGAAGCTGCGGCACAAGACTGGAATAAACCACATAAAGCATTTTATAAATCATCTGATGCGCCATGACCCACTTATAGGTGGCCAACCAATCAAGGCCCAGCGCGTGATCACTTGCCGCCAGATAGCTGTCCACAAGCGGCCTGGGCAGCGCTGCCACCAGATAGCTGCAAACCGACCCGCTGGCGGTAAAAGCCAGAATAACCGCCATCATATGCGTCATCTCGGCAATACTGGAAATACGGCGGAAGTAGGTGTAAATAGCGGACATTGCCACGATAACTGAAATTGACAGCGCATTTGACAGCAAGGCGCGAAAAACCAGCGTTATGCCTTCGGCCTTCAGCCCGATAGCATCGACCGCCACAAGCAGCAGCATTAAAGACCAGACAAGCCGCGTATTCAGCGATATATCCGCTTTTCCGGTACGCTTCTCTTTCCAGCGCTTAAAATTTTTCCACATTTTGTGCTGGCTATTCTCCACAGGGGAACATACTTGTTGCTTCAGGAATGATTTTACGATGATCAGGCACATAAAAACAACCCGGCATTGTCATGCGCGGGTTGTTATTGGGTAAATCAAAATATTATTTGCAGCCGGGCATCTGTATATTTAAGGGCAATGGCAACAAAGTTATTCAGGGTTTTACTATATTACTGAAATTGGCGTTTACTTTGCACTGTTTCATAAAGACGGTGAGCTGGTTGTACAGCCCTTGCCTCTACAGGAATGGCTGGCGGCACGGTCCGCAGCATTGCATTCATCGCAGCTGGGGAAATATAACGTCCTACGGAACGGATAAACATCATCGTTGCATAGGCGGATTCGGCACGGTCAAACTCAGCATAGCGAACGATACTGTTTAACACTGTATCGAAGACACTCGTGCTGATGCATTCTTTTTCTTTTGCTGACAGATCTCTCACAATATTAACGATAGAAGCCAGATTGCCTGCTTTCGCTGCGCCAAGAAGCTCCTGTTCAACGGATAACTTTTTCATTGTAATGCCCCCCTTTTATCACCCCATGGATAATCTCTATCCATAATTCCATTTGATCACGAATCAGCGGTCGACTTGTGTGTGAGTTGTGTGTGAATGGTTAATTAATATGTA
>PLXM01000105.1 GCA_003153235.1 Rhodospirillales bacterium | reverse complement strand
TCCTCGATGCGGCCGTTGGTGCAGGAGCCGATGAATACTTTATCGACTTTTACATTGGTCAGTTTCTCGTTTGGATTGAGCCCCATATATTCCAGCGCGCGCAGCATGGCGGCTTTTTTATCGCCTTCGGGCAGCTTTGCGGGATCGGGCACAAAGCCGGTGATCGGCGCGACGGCTTCCGGGCTGGTGCCCCAGGTGACTTGCGGTGCGATATCTTCGGCCTTGAGCGTGACCTCTTTATCGTAAACCGCGTCTGCATCGGAAGTAAGCGTGCGCCAGTAGGCGACGGCTTTATCCCAATCAGCGGCTTTTGGCGCCATCGGACGGCCTTTGATGTAGTTGAAAGTCGTGTCGTCCGGTGCGATCAGTCCGGCGCGCGCGCCCGCCTCGATCGCCATGTTGCAGACGGTCATGCGGCCTTCCATGCTGAAGCCGCGCATGACGGAGCCGGCGAATTCGATCACATGGCCCGTGCCGCCGGCAGTGCCGATCTTGCCGATGATGGCGAGGATCACGTCTTTCGCCGTGACCCCGACGGGAAGTGTGCCGTCAACACTGATGCGCATATTCTTGGCGGGTTTTTGTTGCAGCGTCTGCGTGGCGAGGACGTGTTCGACTTCTGATGTTCCAATCCCGAAGGCGAGAGCGCCGAAAGCGCCGTGCGTGGAGGTATGGCTGTCGCCGCAGACGATGGTCATGCCGGGCTGGGTCATGCCCTGCTCGGGGCCGATGACGTGGACGATGCCCTGACGTTTGTCATTCATGTCGAAAAGCTGCACGCCGAAATCTTTCGCGTTCTTGGAAAGTGTGTCGACCTGAATGCGGCTCTCTTCATCCTTGATGCCCTGGGCGCGGTCGGCGGTCGGCACGTTGTGGTCGGCCACGGCCAGCGTCGCGCCGGGGCGGCGCACACGGCGGTTCGACATGCGCAGGCCTTCGAAGGCTTGTGGGCTGGTGACTTCATGGACGAGATGTCGGTCGATATACAGGATGCAGGTGCCATCATCATTTTTCTGGACGACATGGCTGTCCCAGATTTTCTCAAACAGGGTGCGTGCTTTTGCCATAGGAATATCCTTCTCTGAAGCGCTATTTATAAAGCAAAACAGCCCCGCTTGCGAGGGGCTGTTTTGTTAGTATTATAGGGAAATTATTAACCGACAGCAGCCTTTTTCTCAGGTACAGCAGCAGCGGCTTTTGTGCTGGTTGTGTCATCCTGATCGCGTTCTTCCGTACGCTCGGTGATACGCGCGGATTTGCCGCTGCGGTCGCGGAGGTAGTAGAGCTTGGAGCGGCGGACGGTACCGCGGCGGACCAGCTCGATGCTGTCAATGCTCGGGCTGTAGAGCGGGAATACCCGTTCAACGCCTTCGCCGTATGAAATTTTGCGAACGGTGAATGTCAGGTTGACGCCTTTGCCGCCGCGGGAGATGCATACACCTTCATAAGCCTGAATACGTGTCTTTGCTTCTTCGCCTGTGCCTTCAACGATTTTTACGTTGACGCGGACGGTGTCGCCGGCGTCGAATGCGGGAATTTTTTTGTCAGTTGAAACTTTAGCGATCTGACGCTGTTCAAATTTTTCTAAGTCGTTCATAGCACTCAATCCCTGTCTTGTATGAGCCCGTTGAAGATCGGAACATTGTTTTAACAATGCCGGCGGCTCGTTTGTTAATTAGTGGGTCACCTGACAATTTTTCGTTCAGGTGAGGATTATTAACCGAGAATCATAGGTAAATTCAAGGGAAAAGTAGTTTTTGTTGAAGGATCGGCGTTTCAATACCTGTCAATTTCCAGCTAATGCCTTGAATCTTTGGGATAATATTTACCATAATAATTAATTGACATAATAATCAACTATATGATAGGGTCATAACAATGTTGGATATCAAAAGTTAATTTTAACAGGGGAAGCAAAAAACATGTTTCATGAACAAAAGAAAATCCAAGAGTTCGTTAGTGCCGCCTACCGCAACGACCTGGAAACCATTCAGAAACTGGCCAAGAAGGGCGTCCCCCTCGATGCAAAGAACCAACAAAATGGCTACACAGCATTGCGCAGAGCCATTGAGCAAGGTGCATATGATGTTGCCGGATGGCTGGTCGAAAACGACGTAGAAGTAACACAACAGGATGTTGCTACAGTTATAGATAACGTTAATTATTCTTATAGTAATAAGCAACAAGGGGGAACGGAGCTGCTGGAGCTTATGGCAGAAAAAGGGGCAGATGTTTCGAGGGCTGCGGAGTTGGCCGCGCGCCAAGGTCAGATAAAACTTTTAGGGTATGCGATCGAACAGGGCGGTGATATGAAGCAGGCGCTGGAAGCGGCTGCGCTTAGGGGGCATGAAGAAGCAGTATGCCTGCTGACAGACAAAAATGCAGAAGTTACTGAGGAAGCTGTAAGAAATGCAATGACGAGCGGCAATCAAAACATTGCCGAGCTGCTGGGCATGATGTATGGCCCTGAAAAGTTTGTAAAATTGAAGGAAGAGGCAGCAGCATGGAAGGAAAGGCAGCGCATTTTCACTGAAGGTACGATTGAGGAGAAAGCCCAGCTGAAGCTGAAAGAGGCACAGGAAGCAGCCCTGCAGGAACAGGAACGCAAGGAAGAAGGAAAGCGGCAACGTATGGGCAAGCTTTCCGAAGTCGTCGGAGAGCTGGAAAAAGGTTTGAATGTTTTGAAAGAGTCCCCGACTGTTGATTTTAAGTTCACCACAAGTATTGATGAAGAACGAGAACAGGCGGTTATTCAGACAAATATCTCTGGTTCCAATCATTCATTGCGGCTTGAAGTTTCTGCCTCCAACCCTGGCAGGATCACTGAATATACAGGTAATACTGAATTAGAGAGAACTTCTTATTCCGGTTCTTCTTATCGATCTCCGGTCACAAATCAGTTTAATACCGCCAGTGAAGCTGTCAGCGATGTCATTGAGCAAGCCGTTCAGCGGAATACTATTCAGCCAGCAAAACCGGCTGCAGCTAGAAAACAGGGTTTGACGCGTTGAGTTTCTAATACGGGAAGAAAAACATGTTTAACGAACAAAAGAAAATTAATCAACTCGTCAGCGCCGCGCAAGACGGTGACCTGGAAACTGTAAAGAGGCTTGTCAATAAAGGCGTTCCTATTGATGCGAAGAACGAGAATCGCCATTCAGCTCTGGGGCTCGCTACTTACTATGATAGAACCGGTGTTGCCAAATGGCTGATTGAAAATGGTGCCACAGTGATGTCAGCTAATATTAATAGGGCTGTAACTAATAATAATGAAGAACTGCTGGAATTTATGGCCGCAAAAGGGGTCAATATAAGCTCTGCGGCTAAAGATATGGCGGTGCGCGGTAATACAAAACTTTTGGGCATTGCGGTTGATCAGGGCGCTGATATGAAAGAAGCGCTGGAAGCGGCGGCTCTGGCCGGACAGGAAGAGACTGTGGTTTTTCTGACGGATAAAAAAGCCGAAGTGACCGAACAGACCGTTAAGAATGCACGGGAGAGCGGCAATCAGGCCGTCGCAGAGCTGCTGGGCATGCTGTATGACCCCAAGGAAGCGGAAGCGTGGCAGCAAAAGCAGAAAGTGCTTACAGAAGGTTCGGTTGAGGATATCGCCCGGTTAAAGGTCAAAGAAATGGAAGAGGCGGCGCAGCAAATCTGCGGTAAGGGTGACCCCGAAAAGCAGCAGCGCCTTGCAAAGCTCAAGAATGTTGTGAGCGAGCTGGAAAAAGGCCTCGATATTTTACAGCAGTCTCCAAAAGTGGATTTTAAATTTACAACCAAGCTTAACGAAGCTGACGAGACCGCGGTCATAGTGACCAATGTTCAAGGAGAACTCGTTCCGTTGCGGCTTGAGGTTTCTGCGGAGACTTCCGATACAATTACGGAATATACCGGCGATGATGCGGGTTATACCCTGAGTGCCTACACTTATTCTGCTTACTACAAAGGTGTGAAATTAGTCACAAATGAATTTAATAGTGTCAGTGATGCCGTTAATGACGTTATCGAGCGGGCGTTTAAACAAAATGCCGTCCAGCCGGAAGCGTCCGCTGCTGCTGCAAAGAAGCAGGCTCCGGCACGATGAGAGCCCGCCGACACCCAATTAATTAACATATTGACATTTTATTATGTCTATCGTATAACTGCGGTTTATTTTATACGCCTCTTGCGTGGAGCCGCTGAATGCCTGATGCCAATAAAACATACCTGCCGCTGAAGATACGGCCCCTGACAGCCGATAAACTCGGGAAGATAAGCGCGCTTCACTCCAAGAGCGTTGCGGCGACCAAAGAGTCTACCCGTCTGGAAGCAGAAGCAGTGCGTATGGCGCAGCTTGAAGTCGGTGCGCAGATGGATGACGGCAGTATCTATGCAGGTATTTCGCCTGATACGAACGAGCGGATGTATGCCGTCCCGGCGGATATCGAAGGCGATTTTAACCAGGCGGCAAAGCGTGCACAGGAACTCTCGCAGGAGTCGGGCAAGG
>PLXM01000084.1 GCA_003153235.1 Rhodospirillales bacterium | reverse complement strand
GCACCAGCTCCAACGCCAGATTGCGGTCCATGGAAAATTTGGGTTGCAGCTCAGTTTCAGTCTCTATCTTCTTGGGCATTTTTACATTCGCTTTCATTATGCTGCCCCCTTGCCGAATGTTTCAATACGCATTAGGTGAGGAGGCTCTACGGAAGATTTCAGCTTGCNNGATACATCGGCAATCACGCCCGGCTGGTCAAGAACCATCAGGCGAAGGAAATATGAACCCATGCGCTCATCAATATTTGCAGGCTTCAGCTTTTGCGGCTCAGAAACGCCCAGCATCGGCAGCATCATGCGTCCGCGTGCGACATCAATAATATCGGCTACAACAGCGGAAGCCGTTGCTTTGCTGCCTGCGCCGGTTCCCGTCAGCAGGACTTTGCCGGCATAATTCCCGTCAATATAAACAGCATTCTGGGCGCCTTCTATATGCGCGACAGGGTTGTTTTTCGGAACAAGACAGGGCTCGACTGATTGCTCGATACCGCGCTCTGTAGACCGCGCAATGCCCAGCAGCTTTATGCGATAGCCCAGCTCGCCGGCGAAAGCGATGTCCACCGCCTTGATATTACGGATGCCCTTGGTGCGTACGGAAGGGACATCAGGAACACAGCCAAAGGCCAGCCCCGCCAGAATGGCCAGTTTATGCGACGCATCAACACCATCGATATCAAATGACGGGTCCGCCTCAGCATACCCCTTCGTCTGCGCTTCTTTGAGGATGTCGGCAAAACTGCCGCCCGTAATACGCATTTCGGAGAGAATATAATTACAAGTGCCATTCAGGATACCGTAAACGGCATTAATTTTATTGGCAGCAAGCCCTTCACGCAGCCCCTTGATAACAGGGACGCCGCCTGCAACCGCAGCTTCATATGAAATTGTGCCTTTGCTGTTTCTGAGCAGTGCCAGAACCTCCCCGCTACGCAGGGACAACAGGGCCTTGTTGGCTGTAACGACCGGCTTGTTATTCTCAAGGGACTTCTGAATGAGATCGTAAGCTGCACCCGTCGAACCGCCCATCAGCTCCACAACAACATCAACATCCTTGTCGTTGGCCAAATCAACGGGGTTGTCATGCCATTTGACTTTAGCAAGGTTGATGCCACGGTTCTTGCTCTTGGTACGCGCAGAAACGGCCGTCACCACGACAGGCCTCTGTAGGCGTTCAGCGAGGAGGGCAGCGTTCTGTTCCAGCAACTGGAATACACCAGAGCCAACAGTTCCCAGTCCCGCAATACCTATTTTCAGTGGTGCGTTCATATACCAATCTTCTATATTCAGACACCACTGGCGTCTAGTTTGTACTCAAATATACTTCTGCGCGGCGGTCAGCGGCTTCCTGCGTTTTTCCATTGCGGTGCCGGTTAGGCTCTTCGTCGCCCAATGACGTCGCCACAACCCAGCTGGGTGAAAGCCCATCCTGGATCATTTCGTTCGCTACTGCGTTGGCGCGTTCCTGCGCCATTTTAAAATTGATCATTCTTTTCTGTATCGGATCCTGCACGTTGTTCACCCGGTGGCTGGCGTGNNTTCGCGCAGGTCTTTACGATCCACCCTGTTGATTTGCGCGGATCCATGCGCAAAAAACACCTGCTGGACCATTTCACCGCTAACTGCAGCGGCATCGATTGACTTCAGCTGTGCGTAGGGAGCCATGTCTCCGTTAACCGGAAAAACCTGAACGCTGTGACCATACTGAACGATCGGCGCTGACGTGGATTTTCGTTGCGAAAAAGAAGGGCGTATAGAGATGGGCTGCGCAGATGCCCCGCTATCATCATCGGGCAATGAAGGGTTTCCTGCGTTATAGTTGCCAAGCTTATGCCAGACAAGTTTGCCGCTGTTGATGGGGGCAACACTCACAGCCGGTCTTGCTACTTTAATTGGCGCGGCGTTTTCAGACTCCTGATCAGATGGTGCAGAACTTTCCATATTTTGAGCTGCTGCAACAGGTTGTGGGGGGTTGTCCCTGTAACCGTTTGGGGCATCGCCAAAAACTTTGCCAAAAGTCGAAGGTTTATTAGTTGTCCAGTCAGCGGCATCGCCCACATCTTTTCCTACGCCCACAACAGTGTTGCATGACGCAAGGACGCATATACTCAAGAGAGCAAGAGCGGACTCGAAGTTTTTCATGGATGCCGGCCTTTTTTCTGAATCAGTAAGAGAACTGCACTGCGTATTTTGGCCTAAATCGACGCAATCATCAACATTTACAATCAGTTATTAGACAATATTTTTATTAACATAGCTAATAATAATATTCTGTAAAGAAATCAATTATATGCAAAAGATTCCTCCCATGAAGAAATAAGATAAGATTCCGAATTTAGCCATTCACAACAAATACAGGCGCCAATCCGCACCATGTATTGCCATCGCCCGGTTGTATATTTGCGTTGACGTTATTGCCTCGCATGACGCGTGCAGAAAAAGCTGCGGGTTCAAGTTTATCAGGCCAGACGAACATGATGCGGATTTCGGCATTGAGCAGGGTGCCATTCGGGTCAGGAATAAATGGTTCGTAAGCAACCTTACGCATCAGGATATAGTTGTGACGCTCTCCGGCTGGCACGGTCTCCAGATCCGCCTTTGTGATGTCAATTTTAACGCCGATGCCGGCATTAAAAAAAACGGGCTTCAGAACATAGTTTTCAAGATCCGGTGGATAGGCCTGAACCTGATCAAGGAACTGCGTCTCCGGAACCATGGGATGTTTCAGATAGGGCAGGGCGTATTTGCTCACCCGCATAAACCAGCTGGGATCACCCGCCCATTCAACATCAAGTTTATCGCTAAATCTAAACTGCGTTTTTTCGGAGAGATGGAGCCCTAGAAACTCCGTCGGAATCACCCTGTTGTATATACGATGAATGCGTATATCTTGACTATTGGCATCGCGATAAAAAAGCTGGTCACCTTTCCTGATAACATCCGTTATATCAACGACAGGGATGCCAAGCCTTTTTTGTGTCACCACAAAATCCCGACGCGACTGTTGCTGCCATGGATTGATTTCCATCAACACTACATTTTCAGGTGCGTGACCGTTCAGGATCGTTTTCCTGATGGAAGATTCATCACAGAGAAGATATTGACAATCATCGCCCAGCTCATAAGCATCCTTATAAATCTGTGCAGCGGCTGGCATAAACATCAGGTTCGAGGCAAAGGCCTGCAGCTCGATCAGCTTTGGCCCGTCCTTAGTCACGGCAAAATCAATGATGAAGAACGTCGGCCTGTCAGGTGCCGAAGGCATAATAAATTCCGGCGGGATGGCCTGACTGATTTTCTGTTGTAATTCAGGCGCAAGAACCTGCTGAGTAATCTCCCTCGCTCCCTGAATAACTTCCTCGGCATAGGTGCGGCTTATGAACACAGGCGTTTCGCACATCCGCATACAGGTTTCCCCGGCCTCGGCATGAATTGCCGCCAATACCTGCCTGTATTTCTCGGGCGAGAAATGCTTTGTGTTAAAACGCTCGTATATGTTTGTCAGCATGCGCGTCTCTTATAAAGAAAAAAGGCGCCCAAAACAATCTGGACGCCTTTTTTGAAGCAAGTAGATAAAGTGGATTAACGCTTGACCCACTGTGTACCACGACGTGCTTTATGGCGACCGTACTTCTTACGTTCGACAATACGGCTGTCGCGGGTCAACAGACCGGCTTTCTTCAGCGTAACGTGCAGGCCCGGCTCGAAATGAACAAGCGCGCGGGAGATGCCATGACGTACCGCACCGGCCTGACCGGAAAGGCCGCCACCGGAAACCACACACTTAACATCAAACTGGCCAACGCGGCTGGACAGCTCGAACGGCTGGTTGATGATAAGACGCTGCGTGCCACGAGCGAAGTACTGCACTTGATCGCGGTCGTTAACGATGATTTTGCCTGAACCACGGAATACCCATACACGGGCGACGGCGTCTTTACGACGACCTGTACCGTAGGCACGGCCTTTGGCATCCAGTGTTTGCACGCGTTCTGCGGGAGCGGTCGTTGCAGCGCCCGGAGCGGCGTGGGTAGCATGAGCGGCATGAGATTCAGCCGCTTTTTCTGCGGTGGCTGATTTCAGATCGGAAAGTGTCTTTTTCGTTGGCATGTTGTTTAGGACCTCTTGTTCTTGGGGTTCATCGCGCCGACATCAAGCACTTGCGGTTGTTGTGCATCGTGATCGTGTTTCGGGCCGGCAAAGAGACGCAGACATGTCATCTGGCCGCGGGCGAGGGGGCTGTCCTTCGGCATCATGCGGCGCACGGCGTTTTCAAGCACGCGCGTCGGGTAGTCGCCGTCGAGGATCTGGCCTTTGGAACGGCTTTTAAGACCGCCCGGAAAACCGGTGTGCCAGTGGAAAATATCGTTCTTGAGTTTCTTGCCGGTGATGCGGACTTTTTCCGCATTGATCACGACGACATTATCGCCGCAGTCGATATGCGGGGTGAACATGGCTTTATGCTTGCCACGCAGACGCATCGCGATGACGCTGGCCAGACGACCGAGCGTGACACCTTCTGCATCAATCAGAAGCCATTTCTTTTCGACTTCCGACGGTTTAGCTGAATAGGTTTTCATGTTGTTTTCCTGTTTTAAATACACTTTGGTCGCAGTGTTATGCGGGATTATGACGGGGGCGTCAACAAAAATGTGAAAAATATTTATAAAACATGTAAATTCAGATAGTTAATATGTGGTATTATAATACCAATTCTCTAACGTATTGTTATATATTGGAACACACCGGCTCCGAAATTTCCTGATCCGGCCAGACGTG
>PLXM01000200.1 GCA_003153235.1 Rhodospirillales bacterium | reverse complement strand
GCGGCGAGTGGATGTCGTAAACGCCGGGTCCGATCTCGTTCGGGTACTTGAACCCGACGAAAGCATCGAGCAGTTCCATCTGCGAGCGCGAGGTTTCGATCGAGATCACATCGGCATCCATCTCGGCCACAGCCTCGATGATGTCGTTGAACTCCGCGTAGCACATGTGGGTGTGGATCTGGGTTTCATCCTTCACGCCAGCCGAGCACAGGCGGAACGCATCCACCGCCCAGCGGAGGTAAGACTGCCAGTTCTTCTTGCGGAGCGGCAGACCTTCACGGACGGCAGGTTCATCGATCTGGATCACCTTGATGCCGGCCTTTTCGAGATCAACCACCTCATCGCGCAGAGCGAGAGCGAGCTGACCTGCAGTCGTGGAGCGCGGCTGGTCATCACGCACGAATGACCATTGCAGGATCGTCACCGGTCCCGTCAGCATGCCCTTCATCGGCTTCTTGGTCAGCGATTGCGCATAGACAGACCATTCAACCGTCATCGGGTGTGAGCGCGAGATATCACCGAAGATGATCGGCGGCTTCACGCAGCGGGAACCGTAAGACTGCACCCAACCGAACTTGGTGAAGGTATAGCCTTTCATCTGCTCACCGAAATACTCGACCATGTCATTACGCTCGGCTTCGCCGTGCACGAACACATCGATACCGATTTCTTCCTGAATCTTGACGCAATTGGCGATTTCCTTCTTGAGGAACTCGTTATATTGCGCCTCGTTCATCTTCTTCGCCTTGAAATCGGCGCGGGCATTGCGGATCTCTGCCGTTTGCGGGAATGAACCGATCGTTGTCGTCGCGAACAGCGGCAGGTTCAGCGCCTGACGCTGCGCCACGACACGCTGGCTGAACGGATGCTGGCGTTTCAGCATTTCCTGCGTCACCTTCGCCCAGCGCGCCTGCACTTCCTTGTTGTGGATACGCGGCGACGTCTTGCGGGAAGCTGCAGCCTTGTCGCTGGCCTCAAACACCGCTTTGTCTTTCTTGCCGTTCCCCGCCGCCGCCAAGGCGGCAACCTCACCCAGCTTCTGCTTGGAGAAAGCCATCCATGATTTCAGCTCTGCATCCAGCGTGGTCTCGTTATCGAGATCAACCGGCGTGTGCAGCAGCGAGCAGCTGGGAGCAACGATAACCTTGTCGCCGCCATGCGCGGCAACTGCTTTTTCGATCAGCGGCAAAGCAGCCGAGAGGTCAGCCCGCCAGATATTGCGTCCATCAATCACGCCGAGTGACAGAACCTGATCCTTCTTCACGGCCTTCAGCGCAGCGTCCAGCTGCTGCGGCGCGCGTTTCAGGTCGATATGAACGCCCGCAACCGGCAAACCGAATACAGCGTCAAGATTGTCGCCCAGCTCATCAAAGTAGGTTGCAACCAGCATCTTCGGCGCGACTTTTGACAGACGGTCATAGGCCTTTTTCAGTGCATCACGCGCGGCAGGCGTCTGGTCGAGCACAAAGCACGGCTCATCCATCTGCACCCACTCAGCGCCGAGTGATTTCAGCTTTGTCAGTACCGCCTCATATACCGGCAAAACTGCATCAAGCAGCGACAGCACATCTCCGCCGTCTTTCATCTTCCCGAGCAGCAGGAAGGAAACAGGACCGAGGAATACCGGACGCGTCTGGATGCCGAGCGCCTTCGCTTCTTCATAATGGCGGACAGCCTTGTCGCATGACCATTTGAAGCTCTGGCCTTTGTGGAATTCAGGGACGAGATAGTGGTAGTTGGTGTCGAACCACTTGNNACTTGGTCATTTCCATCGCGCCGACCTTGGCATTGCCGCGCGCCATAGTGAAGAAGACATCAAGGCTGCTATCCTTATCCCCGTTCCACTCGTAACGTTCCGGCACCGCGCTTACCATCACGCAGGTGGAAAGCACATGGTCATACATCGTGAAATCGTTGCTGGGGATGTGGTCGATGCCAGCATCTTTCTGCAGCGTCCAGTGACGGGCGCGCAGCTCGGCGCCGACCTTGTTCAGTTCTTCAAGGCTGATTTCTTTTGCCCAATAGGCTTCCTGGGCGCGTTTCAGTTCACGCTTTGCACCGACGCGGGGAAACCCCAGATTTGCTGATAATACCATGTTATTCTTCTCCTCCTGTTAAAGTTGCGCTGTTTGCTTTTCCCGTGCTGCCGATGCTGCGCGCAGGCCCAGCATGTGACAAATCGCGAGCGTATGCTCCGCACGGTTTAATGTGTAGAAATGGAAATTCCGGATGCCATTGGCGTAAAGCACGCGGCATTGCTCCGCCGCCACTGTCGCCGCGACAAGCTGGCGCGTTTTGGGCTGATCATCCAGGCCTTCGAACAGGACGGCCATCCAGTCCGGTATACGAGCGCCGCAGGTCGTCGCAAATTCGATCAACTTGGCAAAATTGGTGATAGATAAAACGCCCGGCACGATCGGCACATTGATGCCCGCCGCCACGGCACGGTCACGGAAGCCCAGAAATAATTCCGGCTCCATGAAGAACTGGCTGATGATGCGGTCAGCGCCGGCATCGACTTTCTTTTTCAGGTTGATCATGTCCTCGCGGGCATTGCGGGCTTCGGGGTGCGTTTCGGGATAACCGGCCACACTGATCTCGAACGGCGCTATCTTCTTCAATCCCTCGACAAGATCCGAGGCATATTCATAGCCGCCCTTCACCGGCGCGAATTTCTCGCCCTTGGGCGGATCACCGCGCAGCGCAACGATATGACGGATGCCGCTCTTCCAGTAATCCCGGGCAATATCATCAATTTCCTCGCGGGTTGCGCCGATGCAGGTCAAGTGTGCAGCTGCGCTGAGGCCGGTTTTCTTGTGGATGCTCGTGACAATTTCATGCGTGCGGACGCGCGTTGTTCCGGCAGCGCCATAGGTCACGGAGACGAACTTCGGCTTCAAGGGCGCCAGAACGTCGATCGACTCCCATAGCACTTCCTCGGTCTTTGCCGTTTTGGGCGGAAAGAACTCGAAGCTGACTTCCAGATCACATAGTCTGGGGGATATGAAGGGGAGCGACATACGCCCCCTGTCTTCCTGCTGCCACATATTATGAAGTGTCCACCTACTCTATTTTTGTGCAGAGCATCATAAAAGGTTTATGTCATAAAACCAAGCTATTTTAGCTCTTGAGACGGCACTACTTCAGTCACTAATTTTCAGAATCACATAGCTTGAAACAAGCCTGAAAAACGTCAATACTGTCACAGCATAAACATACAGGCGGGGAGATAACACACCATGGCTGATCTATTTGACAACCCGATGGGGACGGACGGCTTTGAGTTTGTCGAGTATGCGCACCCCCAGCCGGAAGTGCTGGATACTCTTTTCAAAAGCTTCGGCTTCAAAAAAACCGCCACGCACAAATCCAAGAATGTATCGCTCTATCAGCAGGGCGATATCAATTTTATCCTGAACAACGAACCCAATTCATCGGCGATGCAGTTTATCGGCACCCATGGCGGCGGCGCCTGCGCAATGGCGTTTCGTGTCAAGGATGCGGCAAAGGCTTACAAGCTCGCGCTCGAGAAAGGCGCCAAGCCAGTCAAGACTTCCATCGGCAAGGGCGAAATGGAAATCCCTGCCATTGAAGGCATCGGCGGCTCGCTTCTCTATTTCGTCGACAAATACGGCCCGCAAAAAAACGGAAATGGGGGCAGCATCTATGAAACCGATTTCAACTTCATCGATAAGAAACTAAATTTCGGCGCGGGTCTAACTTACATCGACCACCTGACGCACAACGTCAACCGCGGCAACATGGGCAAGTGGGCGGATTTTTATACCAACCTGTTCAACTTCCGCGAGATACGCTACTTCGACATCGAAGGCAAGCAGACCGGTCTGAAGAGCAAGGCCATGACCAGTCCGTGCGGCAAAATCCGCATCCCGATCAATGAATCTTCCGACGACAAGTCACAGATAGAAGAGTTCCTGAAACGCTATCACGGCGAAGGCATACAGCACATCGCCCTTGGTACCAACGACATTTATGCAACCGTCGAAAACCTGCAGAAAACCGGCGTCGATTTCCAGCAAACGCTCGATACCTACTACGCCAACGTCAACAAGCGCGTCCCCGGCCACGGCGAAGATCTCGCGCACATGCAGAAGCTGAACATCCTCGTCGATGGCGCACCAACTAAAGGCCAGGGCCTGCTGCTGCAAATCTTTACCAAGGACGCCATCGGCCCGATCTTCTACGAAATCATCCAGCGTAAGGGCAATGAAGGCTTTGGTGAAGGCAACTTCCAGGCGCTGTTTGAATCGCTCGAGGAAGATCAGGTCCGCCGCGGCGTATTGCAGGCGAAATAATCATGACCCTCCAGTATCAATCCGGCTTCGGCAACGAGTTCGAGACAGAAGCCCTTAAGGGCGCGCTGCCGAAAAACCAGAATTCACCGCAAAAGCCGGCGCATGGATTATATGCGGAGCAACTGAGCGGCGCGGCCTTCACTGTGCCGCAGAAAAACCAGCTCCGCACATGGCTCTACCGCATCCTGCCTTCGGTCAGGCAAGCACCCTTTAAGTTATACCAGCATTTTAAAGAGATGCCGGATTCCACCACGCCGAACCAGCTACGCTGGGACCCGCTGCCGCTGCCAAAAAAGAAAACGGACCTGATTGACGGCGTCGTCACCATGGCACGCGGCGGCGATGCTCATTCATGGACAGGCCTCGGCGTGCATCGTTATGCGATCAATGCGTCAATGGAAAAGCGTTTTTTCTATGATGCCGACGGCGAATTGCTATTCGTGCCGGAGCAAGGCGGACTCACTTTCCGCACAGAGATGGGCATTCTCGCGGTTAAACCGGGGGAGATTATCGTTATTCCGCGCGGTGTTAAATTCGCCGTTGATCTTGAGG
>PLXM01000139.1 GCA_003153235.1 Rhodospirillales bacterium | reverse complement strand
CCTGATGCGCATCTTCGGCTCCGAGAGAATGGACAAGGTTCTGCAGTTTCTCGGCATGGAGAAGGGTCAGGCCATTATCCACCCGCGGATTAACATGACCATCGCCAGCGCGCAGAAAAAAGTCGAAGCACTTCACTTCGAAACCCGCAAGAACCTGCTGAAATTCGACAACGTCATGAACGACCAGCGCCGCGTTGTCTATGAACAGCGCCGCGAGATCATGCTCTCCAACGATGTTTCAGAGACCGTCCGCGACATGCGGCACGAGGTAATTGAGAACCTTGTCGCTTCCGCCATCCCTGAGGGCTCTTACGCCGAGCAATGGGATGCCGCACTGCTGAAAAGCAGCGCCCAGCGCCTGCTGGGTATCCACATTCCGGCAGAAGACTGGGTCAAGGAAGACGGTATAGATGAGAGACAAATCGCCCAGCGCATCAAGGACACTATCGACCAGAAACTTGCCGATAAAGAAACCAGGGTTCCGGGCGACGTTATGCGCCAGATTGAAAAGACCCTTCTCCTGCAGCTTCTCGACCAGATATGGAAGGAGCACCTGCTCAATCTGGATTACTTAAGGCAGGGCATCCACTGGCGGGGCGTCGGTCAGAAGGACCCGCTCAATGAATACCGCACGGAAGCTTTCGTCATGTTTGAAGGCATGCTTGACTCCCTGCGCGAGAAAGTCACCAATGCGCTGTGCCTGATCGAGCTGCACACTGAGAGCGAGCCACCGCCTCTGCCGCTGCCAAAGCCGCCCTCAAAAACTATCCTGTCACACGGCGTAGATCCAACCCTGCCTCTGCCTCCGCCGCAAGGCGATGCGCCACAGCCCTATGAATTACCGGATTTTAATGAAAAAGACCCCGAAACATGGGCAAAAACTCCGAGAAATGCCCCCTGTCCTTGCGGCAGCGGCAAGAAATATAAGTATTGCCATGGCAAGGCGGCGTGGCAATAATAGCCCTACGGGGGACACAATATGAGCATAACTAAAGAACAAGTTATTTTGAGCCTTTATCAGGCCATCCGCACTTTATCGGATACGATAGGACTGAAAGAAGCTTATACGCCAGGTCACCAGCATAATGTTGCCCAACTTTCACGGACAATCGGCCAGGTAATGGGCCTTGAGTATGATGTCATTGACGGCATACGCATCGGCGCGACGCTGCATGATTTTGGCATCATCCGCATCCCTTCAGAAATTCTTAGCAAGCCCAGCAAACTGACTCCACAGGAATTCGAAATCATGAAACAGCACCCCGTGCATGGCTATCAGATCCTGAAAAGCATCGAGTTTCCATGGCCGGTCGGCCGGATGATCCTGCAGCACCACGAGCGTCTCGATGGCTCCGGCTATCCCGGCGGTATCAGCGGGGATGACATTATTCTTGAAGCACGCATTATTGCCGTGGCTGACATCATGGACTCCATGACGTCGGACCGCCCCTGGCGCCGCGCGCTGCCAGTATCTGAAGCCCTTGACGAAATCAAGACGGGTAAAGGCGTCAAGTATGATGCTGCCGTTGTCGACGCCTGCATCGAAATTTATACAAACCGCAGCCAATTACTCGATCCAGGGTATTATAAGCGGCATAGCTGATACAGCGTCAATAGCGTTAATAACTTGGTAACCTTTAGGTGTTAGCCTTTCTGTGTGCAACGGTATGCACCCTTATGGCTGCATACCTATCAAGAGGGAACCAATCGCGCGGCGCCTGCCAGAATGTGTGGGCGCCGCGTGTTTTTGTGGGAATTCACGGGATCATGCTTTGCTTGACAGCCCTGCGCGCAACATACTTGAGCGCCCGATGCGTTGCACGAAACTTGCCAAGAGACTTTTCATCCCGCCCCGTCTCCTGAATGCTCATGCACCCTTTGCATCAAACAAGTATGCTTAAATCGTAGAATTTTGTGATTTTTTTATGGCTTGCTCATCAACCCTTGTTTTACAGCCCTGTGGGTGATGTCCATGAGCACCCTTTCGGCAGCTAGCGGACCGCTTTCGAAGCTGTTGTCTTCACCAACACCTTCGTTATTCACGACGATCTTCTTTGCGCCATTAACGTTGGTGGTGACCACCAGCTCACTGGGGGTTTGCTTCTTGACGGCATAGTTGAATTTTGGCCCCACCTTCTGCAGAGTCTTCAATCCATCCAGCATAAAATTGATGTTGGCGCTCGTCGCAACCGCTCGCGCGTCACTAAGGGCTTGGTGAACAACCTCCTCAGCTGATTTCTGGTTTGCATCTTTATTGGCGCCTGCAGTCATTTGAAACTCCATTTATTTAAACAAGAATCTTCCGATTCACTTGCAGTGTAATATAAGTAATTAATATTGTTATGTCAATGTATCATTTTCATAAGCTATACTATTGAAATAAAAGGGAAGAATCAGACCAGAACCTGCTTCACCGCATGCTGCCAGCCGGTATACAGCTTTTGCTGCATCTCCTGCTGCATGACAGGCGCGAAGCGGCGTTCACAAACCCATGCCTTCTGGATGTCCTCTAGGGACGCAAAAGCCTTCACCTGCAGCCCTGCAAGATAAGCCGCGCCAAGCGCCGTTGTCTCGACAATAGCAGGGCGCAAAACAGGCTTGCTCGTCATATCCGCAAGGAACTGGCAGACCCAGTTGTTCTTTACCATGCCCCCATCAACACGCATTTCATCAATCGCATGATCAGCGTCATCGGCCATGGCCTGCATCAGATCGAGCGTCTGATAAGCCTGCGCTTCCAATGCGGCGCGGACGATATGCGCCGATGTCGTACCGCGCGTCAGCCCAACCAGCGCGCCACGCGCCTTCGGATTCCAGTAAGGTGCGCCAAGGCCGGTAAATCCCGGCACCATGTAAACACCGCCGTTATCGGCAACCGACATCGCCAGCGCTTCAGTTTCCGCTGCAGATTTGATGATTTTCAGGCCATCACGCAGCCATTGGATAGCCGCACCGGCAACAAAGATAGAGCCTTCAATCGCATAAGTAAGCTCGCCATTCAGGCGGTAGCCTACAGTCGTCAGCATTTTATTTTTCGAGGCACGGAAATCCTTGCCGATATTCATCAGCGCGAAACAGCCCGTGCCGTAAGTACTCTTGACCATACCGGGCTTGAAGCACGCCTGCCCGAACAGCGCTGCTTGCTGATCCCCCGCCATGCCGGTGACGGGAATTTCCGACCCCAGAAAATCCGTCATCGTCTTGCCGAAGAGGCAGCTGTTGTCTTTCACCTCCGGCAGCATGGAGCGTGGAATATCCAGCATCGACAGCAGTTCGTCGTCCCAGTCCTGCTTGACGATATTGTATATAAGTGTGCGCGAGGCGTTAGTGATATCGGTCGCGTGTACTTTGCCTCCCGTCAACCGCCAGAGCAGAAAACAGTCTATGGTGCCGAAAGCGAGCTCACCTTTTTTTGCTTTCTCGCGCGCGCCGGGCACGTTATCCAGTATCCATTTTATTTTCGTGCCGGAAAAATACGGGTCAAGCAGCAGGCCGGTTTTTTGCTGTACGGACGCTTCATGGCTCTTCAGCTTCTGGCACAAATCCGCCGTGCGCCGGTCCTGCCAGACGATGGCGTTATACAGCGGCTGACCGGTCTTGCGGTCCCAGACAACGGTCGTTTCGCGCTGATTGGTGATACCGATGGCGATAACCTGCGAGGCCTTGATATCACTCTGCTCCAGAACATCGCGGCAGACAAGCTGCGTATCGCGCCAGATATCCTCCGGATTCTGCTCGGCCCAGCCGTTATGCGGGTAGTACAGCGTCAGCTCCTGCTGAGCGACGCCTTCGACCTGCCCGCGGAGATCAAACAAAATCGCGCGGGTGCTGGTCGTTCCCTGATCAATCGCGAGGATATATTGCTGCGACATATACGTCTCTCAGCCTTCCTTCTTCGTCAGAACTTTTTTCAGGACCCTTTTGATGTTCTTCTGCGTTTCCTCGGAAACATGCAGTCCGAGCTTGGAGCGGCGCCACAAAATATCTTCCAGCGTCAGCGCCCATTCGACGTTGATGAGATAGGTAATCTCGGTTTCATAAATATTGTCGCCCAGATTCTCGCCCAGATCGGAGAGGCGCTTGAACCCGCGCAGGAATTCGCGGCTACGCGAGCCGTAAGCGCGGGCATAGCGGTAGGCCAGTGCCTCCGGCAGCCAGTTGTATTCACGGCGCAGCGTCTTGCAGAATGTCTCGAAGTTTGCCGCCGATCCCTCGCCGCCCGGCAGCGCGGCATTGCGCGTCCAGCTGCCCTTGCCGCGGCCCAGCAACTCGACCACTTTTTCTCCGGCATGCTCTGACAGACGGCGGAAGGTGGTGATCTTGCCGCCATAGACGCTAAGGATTTTCCCGCCCTGATGTTCCTCAACGTCCAGCAGGTACTCGCGCGTCGCAGCGGCAGCTTCGGTCACGTCCGGCTCCTCATGCAGCGGGCGCACGCCGCTATAGGTCCATTCCACATCTTCAGGTTTTATATGATGACGGAAGTAGCCGTTGACGGCATCACACAGGTAATCCACCTCTTCCATGCTGATGCGCACTTCCTCGAGGTCGCCGTGATAATCGATCTCTGTCGTGCCGATCAGCGAGTATTTCTTTTCATACGGGATGACGAATATGACGCGGTTATCCGGCTGCTGCAGGATATAGGCCTGATCGCCCTGATACAAACGCGGCACGATGATATGGCTGCCCTTGACCCAGCGCACTTTGTATTTCTCAAGACCATTGGCCGCCAGCCCCAGGACCTTGTTGACCCATGGACCGGAAGCATTGACAACAAGCTGCACATGCACGCGCGTGTTGGAGTCGGTGATATGGTCGTGCAGCGTCGCCACCCAGCCCGGCTCTTCAGGATGGCGGTCGATCTTGACACATTCGGTACGCGTCAGCACCTGCGCGCCTTTCTCGTAGGCATCAAGTGCATTCAACACGACAAGACGGGCATCATCCACCCAGCAATCGGAATAGCTGAAACCGTGCTTGAAGCTTGGCTTCAGCGGCTGGCCGTATTTTGTACCCGCGAAAGAAATCCCCTTGGATGCCGGAAGAATTTTCCGCGCACCGAGATCGAGATGGTCATAGAGAAACAGGCCGAGCCGGATCATCCACCACGGGCGCAGGTTCTTGTGGTGCGGCAAAACGAAATTCACCGGCCATATGATATGCGGCGCCGAGCGCAGCAGCACCTCGCGCTCGATCAGCGCTTCGCGCACTAGTTTGAATTTTTTGTATTCCAGATAACGCAGACCGCCATGAATGAGCTTGGTGCTGGCTGAGGATGTGGCGCTGGCCAGATCATCCTTCTCGCACAGCATGACGGTCAGACCGCGCCCGGCAAGGTCACGCGCAATGCCCGCGCCGTTGACGCCGCCGCCGATCACCAGAACGTCCAATGTCTTCATTTTTGACAAGCTTCAGTCCTATTCAATTATATTCCGGCCCATTAGGTCATGGGATTATGCGATAATTCGGACAAGGCAGGAACAGTAAAAATCCGGAAATAACATAATATCGGCAGATGCTATTTCTTTCCGCTGGTACTCATCGTTTTATCAGCTGCTGCAGCGGGCGGAGCAGAGGCAACGGGCGCAGGTTTTACTTCACTCTGCTTAAGCGGCAGCACATAAGGAGCCTGTTCAGGCTCCTGTTTTTCTGCCGGCATGGGCAGCAGGGTGACGATGATCGTCTCCGGATACTCATAGATTGAATTGCTGGCAATATCATAGGCCGTGCCCGGCACAATGCCATTGAATACATTCAAAGCCGCAGCATTTGCATGTACGTGCGACTTAACGATAACAGAAGCCGAGTAATAACCGGCCTTTTCACAGGCAACAGTCAGCGGCAGGTTTGAGCGCTCCACCACAACGCGCCGCCCAGACAGCACAAGATATTTTTGCTTTTCAGTGCTCAGGATACAATTTGCGTTCTCCACACCCGTCGTGCGCACCATAATTTTCTCGAAGGAATCCTGAAACATTGTATTACAGCCGGACAGCACGATAACGACAACAACGGCAAATAATGAAATGCGCATAAGAAGTTCCCCCTCTTTTAAGTTGATACCGCAAATTGAAATAAATATCAACTATTTAGGCATAAAAAGCCATGCTAGGGAAATAGCGCTTTAACGACCCGCAATAACCACGCCATTGATACGTGTCGTCGGCGCCGCCAGCGTGTACTTCGGGTTAGGGAGGGGCGGTGTGTCGTTAGCCAGCGCAACGCTCATGAACATGCTCTTTAGATTGCCAGAGACGACAAAGCCGTCGACCGGAATGTCTGTAACCTTGCCAGCCTTGATTAGCGTGCCGTAAGCCTGCCTTGAATAGACGCCGTTGTTGACATCAACCTTGCCGCCTTCAAAACCTTTAATGTAGATGCCGTCCTGAATATCACTGATAGGTTGCTCCGGCGTCTGCTGCCCCGGCAGGATAGTTGCGTTTGTAGGTTGTGGACTATCACGCCCGATAGGCTCAATGCCCAGTTGCCGCGCTTCCTGCAGGCTAACGTTGTATCCTTTCAGCACACCGTCTTCGATAAAAGTGATCTTCTCTTTTTTCTGCCCGGTGCCATCCACCTGCCCTGACTTATAACCCCTGACAATCGTCGGGTCATCAACAAGCGTAACACCCTTGCTCATCACCTGCTGCCCGATTTTTCCCTTCAGGAAAGTGCTGTCCCTGAAGACTGCCGTTCCGTTGATAGCCGCATAAACGGCGGAAAAGAAATCCTCTGCTGCATCATGGCTCAGGATGATCGGCATTGTTCCGGATGCGGGCATCGTGGCGCCCAGTTTGGCGACAGCGTTCTTGCCGGCACTCGTACCAAGCTCGCGCGGGCGGCTCATGTCGGAAAAATGCCGCGCCACGCTGTAATCTCCATCCACCTGCATATTGCCTTCAGCATCCTCGGCAATCACCTCGGTTTGCGCAGAATAACTTGTCTTACTCGCATGGTAATCGACACCGTTTGTCGCCATGAGCATCACGTGCCCGTTGCCTTTCGAAACGCTGGTCGTGCGTGTCGTCTTGACGCCGGTCTCGGCGAGCGCGGCGGATTCAACATCTTTAGCGTAATCAATCAGGGTTTGCTGGTCCGGCTGCTGGTCGTCATATACGTCGAGGTCAGCCAGCGGTCCTTTATAAACTTTTTCTTTCTCCAGCAGCCCGCCATTCGGGTTCTCCGGAACAAGTCCGATGACCTGCATATTCTGCATCATCGCGTCGCACAGTTCTTTCTGGTCAAGCGTCTGGCGGCTGAAAGAAAGCTTACGGTTACCCGCATAAAGGGCGACGAGCACAGTATTCTTCAAGCCGGAGATCACTTCCGATACTTCACCGTTCTCGACAGCATTCTTCTGCGAGTCCTCGACGGAAACAAGGACTTCAACATCAGTGATGCCAAACTTCTTGCCTTCCGCCATGGCAAAATCGATAAGCGCCTTGGCAAGCGGGCGGGTTTGGTTCAGGAATTCAGTTTCTGTTGTAGCCATTTTTCTGCTCCCTTACCTTTTGTTTCCGCCAACCAGCAGGTTGGATACGCGTATCGTCGGCTGACCGCAGCTGACAACGACACTCTGCCCGTTCTTGCCGCAAACACCCGCGCTTTTCTCGATATCAAGGTCATTACCGACCATGGTGATGGACTGGAGCACCGTCAGACCGTCGCCTGTCAGTGTCGCGCCCTTAACCGCCTCGCAAATCTTGCCGTCGCGGATGCGGTAAGCCAGCGTGGCATTCATGTTGAACTTGCCGGACACGATATCCACCTGCCCGTTGCTGAAGTCAGAAATGTAAAGCCCGTCCTTGACTGATTTGATGATGTCTTCCGGATCGTGGGTACCGTTGGCAAAATACGTGTTGGTCATGCGCGGCATCGGGGCGTGGGCATAGCTCTCGCGGCGGCCGTTCCCTGTCGGATCGACGCCCATCAGCTGGGCATTCTGCTGATCCTGCATGTATTTTTTCAATACGCCCTTCTCGACAAGCACGTTCTGCTGGGTCGGCGCGCCTTCATCGTCGAATTGCAGGCTGCCGCGTTCGCCGGGCAAATCACCCTGATCGATAATCGTCACTTCGTCGCCGGCAATCTTCTGACCGATCTTACCGCTATAAACAGAAATGCCCTTGCGATTGAAATCCCCCTCAAGTCCGTGGCCAATCGCCTCGTGCAGAATGATCGCAGACCAGCCTGGACTTAAGACAACGTCCATCACGCCTGCCGGTGCATCTTCAGCAATAAGCAATGTGTCTGCCTGTTTCAGCGCCTTTTTGGCGGCTTCTTTGTAAATTTTCGGATCAAAAACATCGTGGCAGTTGCCCTTGCCGCCGATAATCGCGCTGCCTGTCTCAGTATTGCCGTCCTTGTCTGTCAGCTGCACGGCTATGGACATAGTCGCCAGCGGACGAACATCCATCAGGCTCTGGCCATCCGGCGTAATGATATGCACCGCCTGTGATTGCGCCTTGTATGACAGCGTCACATTCGTGATGCGCGGGTCGAGACTCTTGATATAGTTCTCTATGGCATCCATCTTGGCGATTTTTTCTTCTGGCAGCTGGGTCTTGATAGGATTTTCTGCCGTGTAGAGCTGCGGCGCTGCGGCGCCATATTTTTTCTTGTGGGTTGACGGCTTTTTATTGGGATCGAGAACCTTGCGCGCTTCTTCAATCGCACCCTTCAGCGCCGCCTTGTTGAAAACGCTGGAAAAACGATAACCGACCTTTTCTCCCTGCCCGACGCGGAAACCAAAACCGGATTCACTGCTGCCCAGCGAAACTGTTACGTATGTCCCTTTATCCTTGACCAGCGTTTCCTTGTCAGTCACTTCCTGAAAAAACTCCCCGAAATCAGCGCCTTGCAGCCCCGCCTGGACGATTTCCACGGCCTCTTTCAAGGTCAGATCCGTGTTTTCAAAGAACTGTTTTTCGAGGGCTTTCTTATCGGCTTTAGTTTTGTGCCTTCCTATCAGTCTACTTATCAGTTTTTTCTGGGTCATGTGATTGATTCTGCTGCGTGTTTAAGGTTGCCTGAGTGTCAATATCTCATAATATTATGACAATGTCAATAATAATCTTATGGAATATATAAACTAAAGCCCTTTGACCTGAGGATAACGCTTTTTATTCTGCACGATTTTTGTTTCCTGAGGCTGGGGGGAATTGACCGCCGGCTCAACGCGATCGAGCCTTTCGGTAATGTCTTTGACCTGTTGCTGCAGCTGCTCGATGATTTCCAGCACTTTGGGCGACAGATCTCCTGTAATGCCCGCAGGCTTGCCGGTTATTTTTTCCTGATAGGCATTCAGGCTTTCTATACAGTCGGTCCCCCAAAACTTCTTGTCAGACTGCATCAAAAGGCGCGCATCGTCAAAACTGGCGCCCTTCTCATGCAATAGTTTAACAACAGAAAGAGAATGATGTTGTGTTACTGCATTGGCAAGTATAACGCCGGTAAAACCCCGTCCGTTTTCAACATTAGCATTAGCTCCAGACTTCAAAAGAGCCTCATAAAAGGATTTATCGCCTATATTTCTTGAAATGGCGTCATTCAAAGCATAACTGAGAGCACTGCGTTTACCCTGTTCGGTATGTTTTGCAACAGCAAGGTTTATGATATCTGAAGCTTTGTCGTTTCCCCCAGCCAGCTTTAAAAGTATATCGGCAACAGCGTCCTTGCCATCGATCTTAAAATCATCCCGGTTCAATAGCACCGCCTGAACATTCTCAGGTCTTCCCTCCTTGAAGGCCTGAATAGCGCCGTTCTGCAGTTCCTGTTGCCCCGCTCCGGCATCGGGGATCAATGACGCCGCCTTATTTGCAGCAAGAAATTGGTCTACCGAACCATTTTTGCCCGCATTAAAGGGTTTGGCACTGGGTGATACAACATCAGGTGACATTACATTTTTATCCTTATTCTTTTTTCCAAACATATTACTTCTCCATCTAACAGTATGCGCCCGGTGGCGGTGACTTTTTTGGCTGGTCGGCCTTTATTGCCGGGTAAGGCTTTTTCTCTCGCGTCGTTTTTTCTTCCTCCGGAGCTGTCTCCGACACCGGAGATGACAGGCGATCAACCCTTTCAGTCAATACACGCATCTGCTCCTGCAATAACAGAAGGGTTTCCAGTATGACCTCTTCACTCTGTCCCGTAACGGGCTGCTGCTTACCGGAAAATTTTTCGCGGAAGACCTCAAGTCTGGTCATATGCTCCGCTGTCCAACCCTTGTTGGTTTTCATGACGAACAGCGCATCATCAAAGCTAGCACCACCTTCATAAAGCATCTGTATTACGGGAGGAGAGGGATTGTTCTCAATAGTCTTGGCAAGGATTACGCTTTTAAAGCCCGAAGAGAGATCCGCCGCCGGATTGGCCCCAGCCTCCAAAAGAGCAGCCACAGGCTTTTCTATGTTTATATTTTTGTAATAAGTAACTATGTTATATAAAGCAGTATCAATCGTTGTCTGCTTGTCCTGTTCCGGTATTCTTTCCAGGGCAGCATTTATAACAGCCTTAGGATCATTGCTTTCGGCAATCAATTTAGAAAATGTTGCGGCATTGGTATAATCCGGCTCTTTGTTTTGTTTTTTCTTTTTTCCAAACATATTACTTCTCCACTGTGTATTACGGGTTCGGCGATGCCGATTTTTTAGGCTGACCAGAGTTTATCGATGGATAGGGCTTTGATTCCCGCACAGCCTGCCTCCCCTGCGGAGCTATCTCGATGGCAGCTGGCACAGACAGGCGATCCACTTTTTCAGTTAGCACACTAAGCTGCTGGCGGATATCCTTGAGGGCATCCCTGATATCCATGTCTTCCGGCTGAGCCACTGGTGTAGCAGGGACTCTCATCTTTTCCTCAAAAAATTTCAATTTATCTATGTACTTTGAATCATATCCTTTGGAGTGCATGAACATGAGCGCCTTGTCAAAATCGGCACCATTGTCACTGAGCAGCTGAATGACGGGAACAGGGCGGTTATTGACAACAGCATAAGCCAGTATATTTTCATTGCCGCTATTAATATCGGCGTTAGGATCCGCCCCCGCCTTCAACAGTGCGCCAACGAAAGACTCGGTGCTATGCTCACGCCAGTCTATTGCGCCGAGCAAAGCTTTACCAAGAACCTTCTTCTTTTCTTCTTCGGAAATATTTTCCAGCGCAAGGGTAATGCCAGCTGCCTTGTCATCGCCTTTCTCCGAAATTTTATTAAGAACATAGGCAGGGTCATAGTAAAAGGACACTCCCAGCACTCTTCCGTCCTGAAACAGCTTCTGGATATTTTCAGGGCGACCTGCATAAAAAGCCTCCACGGCGCCGTCAATCAAGGCCTGCACCCTGTTGTTCGTAGCTGTATAAAGGTGTCCATCGGCCAGCTTATTGAAGGCCTTTTGCAGCTGTTCATCGGTCCCGCTTTGGCCAATATCCTTATATGTCGATACTCTCATGTTTGGTCTCCCGTAAAAAAACCGGACTAGCGTTTCTGGCTGATTGAGGGATAAGATTTTTTCTCCTGTGAAACCTTTTCTCCCGCAGCAATTGGAGATTTCTGGTCCCTGACTTCTTCAGTCAACGCAATCACACATTCCGTCAGCGCCTTAAGCTGCTCACGTATTTCCTGAAGGGCATCCGGTTTTTCTTCCGTAACGTCCGACCCGCCGGTCATTGTTTTCTGATAGAATTTTAATCTTTCTCTATCAGCGGCGCTATAGCCACTCATCAGCTCTACCGCTCCATCAAAGCTAGCGCCACGCTCATAAAGAATCTTAACTGTTGTTGGGGGGCAGTTACATGCGGCCGATGTAAGCGCTTGGGCACTAGCCTCTGCGCCGGCATCCAGCAGCGCTGTAACAAGAATATCGCCTGCATAACTATAACCAAGAGCCTTGCTCAATGTTCTATTAAGGAGGTCCTGCCTGTCTTTGCCAGAAATTTTTGCCAGAGCCAGCTCTATATCGGCCTTCTGATCACTGCTATTCTTTAGCACTCCAAAAAGAGTGTTGGGCGCAAAATAAGAGACATAATCGCTGCCATGGGTTTTGAAATCGATATCTTTGGTCTCCAGCAACAAGGTTTGGATATTTTCAGGGTGACCGGCATGAAAGGCTTCAATCGCCCCATTTGCCAAAGCGTTTATTTTATCAAGGGATGAACTCCAGAACATGGAACCGGCAGCTTTCTCAAAGGACTTGAGAAACTTGTCCGTTGGTTCATTCTTTCCAATTGATTTATATTTTGACTCGATCGTCATTATTTCCTCCTGATGAAGTGATGATTCTTAAAAATGCATATGAAAACTAGCAATGCATAACTGGTTATGCAATGTAATTTTGAAAAATAAGTTAGTAAATATATATTATGAAAAAATATTTAGACGCCCATCAGTGCCTTAGCTGGACTTGCCAATAAATTGGCGGTAGTGAAATCCTATAATTACTTTATAAGGTCATTATTATGTCTATTAATGTCACCGATAAATTCGAGACAATTGAAGACTGCCAGCGCAGGGTTCTGGAGCTTGTCGAGATCGCACGACAAGGTGGTACTTCCGAAGGAGACGCTCCGGATGCCTCGCCGGTCGCACAGGAAATAGCGCATATATATATCCGGATGGGTGACCTGCTGTTTGCGGAAAAAAATCTTGAAGGTACTGCAACATGCTATGCAACAGCGCTCCAGCTTGAACCCACACTATCCTCGACGGACATCTGGTTGAAAAAATACAAAACGTTTCTGACGGAAATGCTGCAGCATAGTCCGCATGATATCAATATCCTTAAGCTGCTGGGCGACACAGTCCGCAAGCTTGGAGAAAAAAGTCTGGCGCTTGACTACTTTCAGAGAGCCTTCGAGATCGACCCTGCGGACGGCGACAGCCTGTGGACGATCACAAGCCTTCAGCGCGACCTGGGACTCAAGGAAGCTGACGCGACTTATGTGCGCGCCGCACGTATCAAACCTTTGATCAAGGCAGAAGCAAATAAAAATCAGCCTAACTTTTCAGTATTGGTGATTTCGGCTCCTCCCCATGGCGGCACGCGCACCGAATACCTGATGAAAAATGTGCCTTATGAAGTCAATACTTTTCATTTGTTCCCCGATGTACCTTATGATCTTGCGCTGCTAAAAAGCTGTGGACAAATCACGTTCAATGCCGTTTCCGAGGCGGATCTGGCTCATAATGCGTTACCTCTGGTCACGCATTTAGTGGACCAGCTGGGAATGCCTGTACTGAATCATCCGTCTAAGATTAAAAAGACCACGCGCGAGGAGACTGCTCTTTTACTGCAATACATTCCGGGCTGCAGGCTTGCACAAATTGTGAGGCATAATGCGGGGGAACCGGTTACGGCGGAAGCTCTGAAAGCAAAGGTGCCTTTCTCATTGCCGCTGGTGGCGCGGCCAGCCGGCACACATAGCGGCGAGCAGTTCGAGCTTATCGACAGCTTCACTGCGCTTGAGGATTTCATCCGCAAGAACCCGGCGGCAGCCCATTACCTGATGGAATATCTCGATTACAAATCGCAAGACGGTTACTTCCGCAAATACCGTTTCATTTTTGTTGACGGCAAAGTCATGCCTTACCATGTTGCTATCGGCAACACGTGGAAAGTGCATCACGGCACGACGGATATGGACAAAAACCAATGGATGCAGGATGAAGAAAAAGCGTTTTTAAAAAACCCTGCGGATTTTTTCTCGCCGCAAAATCTCCAGACCCTCGATGCCATCCTACAAGCCGTCGGCCTTGAATACTTCGGCATCGACTGCGGGCTAGACCAGCAAGGCAACCTTGTCGTCTTCGAAGTCAATGCGACGATGTTCGTCCACGGTTACAATGATGCCTTCCCCTATAAGATACCTTACGTTGAAGCTATCAAAAAGGCCTTCAACGATATGCTACAGAACCGCGCCGAACCCCTAAAAAGAGCCTAAAGCCCGCGCAGATACGTCTTAAGAAGATCACTGACCAAAACCTCGGTGCTTTCGGCATTGATGCTGTCCAGCTTCCCGCTCAACGACAAAACACAAATGCCATGAATACTGGCCCATAGCACCTGCGCCGATAGATGGCTTTTTTTGCTGCCTTTTGTATATGGCTGCAGCGTGCTTTCGATCAGAAGGAACAACCGGTCCACTTTCTCGCGATACCAGTCCGGTATCGGTATTTTGTCTGACTGAAATTCAAATAACGACGTCCAGCGGTTATAATGCGTGCGCGCATAGTTGATGTAAGCATCCGCCAGATAAGACAGCCGGCTGCCGGGGGCCTTTTTCTCAATTCCCCGCTTGAGCCCTTCGTGCCATTCGTCAAGGATTCGGCCATTGACATGAAAGAGCAGCATGTCATAGCTGCCAAAGGTATGATAAAGCGTGCCGACGGTGTAGCCCATCGCCTTGGCCACGCCCCGTGCGCTAAACCCGTTTGTGCCGTTTTTATCAATAATATCAATGGCCTTAGCTATAGCCAATTCCTTAAGTTCTTCTGGCGTATGATCAGACCTGCGTGCCATGCTCACCTCATTAATTAGACGCTGTAAAATTATTATTGAACACTGTCTAATTTTATGCTAGGATAAGAGATATAGTCAAGATTTATTTAGATAAGGGGTTTCTGTCATGGGACCATTAGTCAGCATTATCCTGCTTCTCTTAGCTTCTGCAGCCTGCCTGATCATCCATCGGCACGGACGCAGAAAGCATGGAAGCAAAGAGTTTCACCTGATCTTTTTTTCCGATGAAAGCCGCGAACTGGATATACCTAAACTTAAGAAAGAAATATCTCCCTCCGGCATAAGGCAGGTGACGCGGAAAGATTCTACTGGCACTATCTAAGTTCAAAGTCCATTCTCCCGGACGCAAAAATGGAGGTCGGCATGTTCGAGATGTTATTCGCTGTAGGCGGGATCATTCTTCTGGCATATATCATCCTTCCCTGGTGGACATTTTTTGGCCTGAGCAGCCTGCGCAATGATGTAGAGGCGTTGGAAATAAAAGTTAGAAACCTGAAGGGACAGCTCGCAGACCTCAAGGGCGAGATTGCCCATGGCACGGAAACAAAAAAGCCCCCCCGACCCCAACCTGCCCCTATTACGCAACAGGATGATTTAACGCCGAAGGCATCTCCCGTCTTTGAAACTTTTGACACATTTGACACTCCTGTCATGCCTGAAACAAAAACCTATGCTCTATTGGAATCACCATGGCAGCGGATAGCCGATAAAAAAGTATCTAAAGTATCTATGGAACCCACAGCCCACAAACCCAGTTTTGAAATGCAGTTTGGTGCAAAGCTGCCGGTATGGATCGGCGGCATTGCCCTGGCACTGTCAGGTTTTTATTTTATCAAGTATTCAATCGATGCCGGCTGGCTCAGCCCGGCTATACGCGTTCTGATCGGCTTTGCGGCGGGAATTGCCGCTCTCATAGGCTCGGACAAAATATTTAAAAACGGACGCATCGCCGACGGCACACGGATCGCGCAAGCCCTGACCGGCGCTGCTATCGCTGATTTTTATTTTTGCACATTTGCCGCCACAAACCTGTACGGTCTTGTCTCGCCGCTGACGGGCTTTATCGGCATGGCAATCGTGACAGCTATTGCTGTCCTCCTGTCACTGGAATATGGCGCGCCAATCGCCCTGCTAGGACTCGTTGGCGGCTTTCTGACGCCGGCTCTTATCGGCTCAGATAACCCGTCTGCGCCGATGCTGTTCGCCTATCTCTACGCAATATCCACCGGGCTCATGGTTGTCATCCAACGCAAGAGGTGGTGGATCATGGGCATACTCGTCATGGCAGGTTCTTTCCTCTGGCTCGCTTTCTGGGTTTGCAGCGCCGCCTTTATCATTGCCGATGCTTTCTGGCTGGGGCTGTTCCTGCTGGCGCTCTGCGTCACCGCTATAAAGCTGTTGTGGCCAAAAGACAGTGAAATGGCGGAGGATGACACTATGCCGAAGTCATTCGCCTATCTCAGCATGNNGGTTTCAAATCCAGCTTTGGCGAAACGACCATGGGATTGTTCTGGCTCCTGTCCCTTGGCGGCATTGTGATGGCCTACTTTAATCCCCGTCTCTATAATTTTGCGCCGCCTTTGTCCCTGATCGCCAGCGGCGTGATGCTGGCAAACCGGGGCGGAGCACCCGAAGAACTGGCGCTAACACTTGTCGCCTTTACTGCACTATTTGCAGGCAGCGGCTATGTCCTGCAATCGCGCTGCACCGACCCGCGCCTGTGGTGCAGCCTTGCCGCGGTATCCAGTCTCCTGTTTTACCTGATCGGCTATTTCAACCTGCATGAACAGCTGCCCTATCTTATGGCAGCCCATGTCTGGGGCGGACTGGCTGCAATCATGGCCGGAGTCTCTGTCTTTACAGTGGAGAAACTCGCGAGGGAAATCCCGGACGGCAACGAGCACAAACAATTTATACTCTCCATCTATGCGGCGCTGGCGACGGCTTTCATCTCGCTCTGCGTCGCAATAGAGCTGGACAAGGCGTTCCTACCTCTTGCTATTGCAGGTGAAATGGCAGCACTCGCATGGATCAATACGCGTACCGATATCGTCGCGCTGCGCAAACTGACAGCGGCGATGGGCTGCGTATTCGCTTACCTGATTTCTTGGCAGGCAATTGCGGCCTTTAGCGTGATTGCCCTGGGTTCAACCTATGACGGCACGGATATGCCCATGCTGACCCAACCTCTGGTGCAGCTGGGCTTGCCGTCCGCGCTTTTCCTTCTGGCGGCGCATTTCCTGCGCCAAAAGGGCGATGACAAACTTTCCTATATTTTCGAGATCAGCGCCGTCATGCTCTTCGGTGCTGGCGCGCACTTCCTCTCGCGCGAGGTGCTTCACCCCGGTCAGAATGTCCTGCTCATGAAGGATACTTTCACCGAAAGAGCCTGTATGACGGACATGATGTTTGTTTATGCCGCGTTCTGCCTGTGGACCGGGAAAGAACTGCTGCGCAAATCGTTTATTTTTTGCGGAAACTTTTTGGCAGCACTGGCTGTTTTCCGTCTCGGATTCTCGGACTTCCTGATTCAGAACCCGCTGTTTGACAGCAGCCAGAATGTCGGCACACTGTTCATACTCAACAGTCTGCTACTGGCCTACGGCGTGCCGGTACTGCTGCTACACCAGATCATAAAACTTTTATCTGATGAAAAAAGAGATCTGTGGGGCCAAGTCATATACGGAATCATGCTGACGCTTGCCTTTACACTGGTCACCCTCGAGGTACGGCAGGCTTTCCATGGCACCGATCTGGCCTCTGGCATCACTTCCAACGCCGAGATTTATGCTTATTCCTTCGTCTGGCTGCTTCTTGGCATTGGCTTACTGTTCATGGGGACTATTTTACACAGTAAACAGGTACGGGTCATATCACTCGGAATCATGATACTGGTTGTCAGCAAAGTATTCCTTTATGATGCTTCCGAGCTTACAGGGCTTTTCCGCGTTGCCTCTTTCCTGGGGCTGGGGTTGAGCCTGCTGGGCCTAAGCTGGTTTTACACGCGTTTTGTCGTTAAGGACGAAGGAAAATAGGCAATGTCTTCGCAGTTCTCGCTGTTAAAAACAAAACGCTTTCTGCCACTGTTTTTTACCCAGTTTCTGGGCGCGTTTAACGACAACGTCTTCAAGAACGCCCTTGTGATCCTCATCACCTATCATGCTGCCGGAAAAATCAGCGTCGACCCGCGCCAGCTGGTCACGGCTTCGGCTGGTATTTTCATCCTGCCCTTTTTCCTATTCTCAGCAACAGCGGGGCAGTTGGCGGACAAATTCGAGAAGACATGGCTGATACGCATCGTCAAAGCGCTTGAAATACCGCTGATGCTTCTGGCAGCAGCGGGTTTCTATTTTGAAAACTACTGGATGCTGCTGGGTGTGCTTTTCTGCGCGGGTACACACTCAACGTTTTTTGGCCCGCTCAAATACAGCATTCTTCCCGAGCAGCTGAAGGAAGACGAACTGGTCGGCGGCAACGCACTTATCGAGGCGGGAACATTCCTCGCCATCCTGCTTGGCACCATCCTCGGCGGTATCCTTATTTTAAAGGAGGGCGGCATCGGCATAATATCGATGATCATCATCTCCGTCGCTACCCTCGGCTGCGCCGCAAGCTTCAAGATACCGCTGACAACCTCCGGCACACCCTCCATAAAAATCAATCCCAATTTCCTCGCGGAAACATGGAGCATGGTCAAGTACGCCCGCACACAGGAATCCGTTTTTCTGTCGATCATCGGCATTTCATGGTTCTGGCTGCTGGGCTTTACCTTCCTCGCCGAGTTCCCCGCCTACGGCAAGGACGTTATCGGAGCGGACGAAAGCGTCGTAACGCTGTTCCTGACGGTTTTCTCCCTCGGTATCGCCATCGGCTCGCTCATCTGCAACAAACTTCTGAAGGGTCAGGTCAGCAGCGTTTATGTGCCTATGGGCGCTTTCGGAATGACAGCGGCCATTTTTGTTCTATGGCTGGTAAGTCCCGCATCTGTGCCGCACGCGGCACTTATCGGCACCGAAAGTTTCCTTGGAAATATCGCAAACTGGCCGGTGCTGCTCAGCCTTCTGGGCGTCGCAATCTTTGGCGGTATCTACATCGTTCCGCTTTACACCATCATGCAGGCTCGCAGCGAAGAGAGCCACCGCTCACGCACAGTTGCCGTCAACAACATCCTTAACGCGCTGTTCATGGTTGCCGGTGCGGGTATTACCATGCTGCTGCTGAAGCTGAATATGTCGGTGACGGATATTTTTCTGACACTCGGCATTATCAACATACCTGTCGCCTGTCTCGTGCGCCGGATTGTCACCTCCCGCACATCCGCAAAACAATAAGGAGTTCGTATGTTAAAAAGCCTTATCCGTTCTCTTTTACAAATTCTCTACAAGGTCGAGATCGAGGGGATGGAAAATCTTGATCTCGCCGGCGAGCGCGTGCTCATTGTCGCCAACCACCTGTCTTTCCTCGATGCCGCGCTGCTGGCTGTCTACCTGCCGGGCAAGCCTCTCTTTGCCATCAACACTTTCATTGCCCAGTTGCCCCTGCTCAAGCCGTTCCTGTCGCTGGCGAATACGTTTCCCCTCGATCCCACCAATCCCATGGCGACCAAGGGTCTGATTGCCGAGCTGAAAAAGGGCGGCAGAGCCGTTATCTTCCCTGAAGGGCGAATCACGGTCACCGGTTCGCTGATGAAAATTTACGAAGGCCCCAGCATGATCGCTGACAAAGCCGATGCGCAGATTGTGCCGATACGCCTCGACGGCGCCCAATACACACCGCTTTCCCGCCTCAAGGGCAAGGTGCGTACACAGTGGTTCCCCAAGGTTACCATCCGCATTTTAAAGCCGCGCACCCTGACAGTGCCGGAAGACATCCACGGACGTGCCCGCCGATCTCTTATGAGTAAAAAACTTTACGACATCATGACCGAGATGCTGTTTGAAAGCTCAGATTACAATAAGACGCTTTTCCAAAGTCTGCTGGATGCGGAAGTGATCCACGGCAGCGATCATCCTATCATCGTCGACATTGAACGGAAGCCGCTCAGCTACCGCCAACTGATACGGCAAAGTTTCATCCTTGGTGGTCACATCGCCCGTTCGACAACATCAGGCGAGTTTACCGGCGTGATGCTGCCCAACATGACGGGAACGATTGTAACTTTCTGCGGCCTGCAGGCCTTCGGGCGCGTACCGGCGATGCTCAACTACTCGACGGGCACAAAAAGCGTCCTCTCCGCCTGCGAAGCCGCGCAGATAAAGTACGTCATCACCTCACGCCGCTTTGTCGAGACCGCAAAGCTGACCTCCATGACGACGGAAATGGAAAAAGCGGGCATACGTCTTTCATACCTTGAGGATATGACCAAAGAGATTAGCCTTGACCAAAGGATAAAAGGAACACTCGCCTCTTTCTTCCCGCAAAGCTACTTCAAAAAAATCAGCAGTCGGAAGCCGGATGATGCCGCAGTCGTGCTCTTCACCTCAGGCTCTGAAGGTGCGCCCAAAGGCGTCGTGCTCAGCCACATAAACATACAATCCAACCGCTTCCAGCTCTCCTCGCGTGTTGATTTCGGCCCAACCGATAAGATTTTCAACGCGCTGCCTGTCTTCCATTCTTTCGGTATGACGGCGGGCACGATCCTGCCGCTGCTGTCCGGCATTCAGGTGTTCTTTTATCCCTCGCCACTGCATTACCGCATCGTACCGGAACTGGTGTATGACACCAACTCGACTATCATGTTCGGCACGGACACGTTTTTGTCAGGCTATGCGCGCTTTGCTCACCCTTATGATTTCTATTCGCTGCGCTACGTCTTCGCCGGCGCCGAGAAGCTGAAGGAAGAAACGCGCCGCCTCTATGCGGAAAAATACGGCGTCAGAATTTTTGAAGGCTACGGCGCAACCGAAACATCGCCCGTGCTGGCCACGAACACGCCGATGCAATACCGCGCTGGAACGGTCGGCCGCCTGATGCCAGGGATCGAATATAAACTTGAACCCATGCCGGGCGTGGAGGAAGGTGGTAAGCTTGTCGTCAAAGGCCCGAACATCATGAAGGGCTACCTGCTGCTCGATCAGCCAGGCGTTCTCGTGCCGCCGAAAGACGGCTGGTATGATACCGGCGATATCGTTGCCTTCGATGAAGACGGCCACATCACCATCAAGGGTCGCGCCAAACGCTTCGCCAAGATCGCGGGCGAAATGGTCTCGCTTACCGTCGCGGAAATTATCGCCAGCGCCGTCTATCCGCAGAACCGCCATGCCGTGGTGAGCGTGCCGGACGCTAAAAAGGGCGAGGCACTCGTGCTGATAACCGACTGCCAGAGCGTGCAGATGGAAGATCTGCTGCATCACGCGCGGGATAAAGGCATTTCAGAACTGATGGTGCCGCGCAAGATCAAGTCGGTAGCCAATGTGCCCGTTCTCGGCACCGGGAAAACAGACTATGTCATAGTACAGAAAATGGCTCAGGAGTAAGTAACCCTTAGAGAAAATGGAGATAAAATGGATCTAAAGAAATGCCAGTCTTCTCCGCTCTTCTGGCTCTGTTGCTGCATTGGATGGTCTTTGGCAGATGCAGTTTTTATTTTTGTATTTAGATCAGTAACAGAGCCCGCCAGTAACGTTTCTTTACTGCTTATATCTGCTTGCTTGATTATTCCTCCAACATTATTTGCCTCTCAAGCCGTACTCCTATCTCCCCTCATGAGCGGCTGCATGATTCTATTTTCTGGCTTGGCTGTGGCTTCGTATGGTTTTTTATTATTGTTGCACCCGCAGTACTGATGGGAGAGATTGAGAGAGCTTGCGTGCTCGCTCCATGTACCCTATTAATGGCTGTCAGAGCAGCATTACTGCCATCGGATAGCATACCGTATAAATACCCCATTGTCATACTTAGCAGTTTCGGCATCATTATAGGATTGGGCGTCCCAGTCTCTTTTATTCTTTATTTTATGCTCGCAATGGGCATTTAAACCTGTATGTAGATAGCAGAATCTCTCTAATCGCGGCCCTTGATGTCGTTACCGAGCGGGTCTTTGGCGCTACTCACCGGCACAGTTATGCCCCTGTGCACAATAGTCACGTCACTCACCGCAATAAGCCCGTGATTCCCCATGACCTTGGCGGCAGCGGGAATAAACTTCTCGATCTTTTCTGCTGTGTCTATGATTTCGATCATGATAGGTAAATCATGGTTGCGCTCGTTATCCCTGTTCTGCACGACGCCGACATGCCCCATCCCCTCATCGCCCCTGATGACAGTAACGCCGCTAATATTTTGCTGTTTTGCTTCCCCAAGAATAGTCTCATAAATAGGGAAGCCATTGAAATAATAACTTTCACCTATATATATCTTAAGAAGTTTTGCTGGTTGATGAATCGTCATAGTGCTCTCCTATTGTTGGCCTTAAGCAAGCCGCTTAAGCATGATATTTAAAGCTCCGATGTCTCCAAAGTCATTTATTTTAAGTATAGTTGTTTCTGGAAACAATATAAACAATTTTAAAATAATAACAATATTCGGTAACCTAACGGGTCTTACAAGAACAGTCAAAAGAAGAGTCTTAATGGACGGATGCGTCATCTTTACACATGAGGACTGCCTTTTGCACGATACAGGCGAAGGTCACCCCGAGCAGATTGCGCGGTTGGACGTCATCCTGCGCGCTCTCAGGAAGCCGCAGTTTCAGGATCTTAACTGGCAACCCGCGCCCAAAGCCGAGATTACGCACCTCTCTTACGCACATACGCCCGAGTATATAAAGGCGGTACTTCAGTCTGCGCCGGAAGCAGGCTTTCGTACTTTAGACGCAGACACTGTCATTTCCCCGCAATCAATTGAGGCCGCCCTGCGCAGCACCGGTGCAGTGGTGACCGCCGTGGACAGCGTTCTTACCGGGAAAGCGACAACGGCTTTTTGTGCCGTCCGTCCTCCCGGTCACCACGCAAGAAAAAACAGCGCGATGGGATTCTGCATTTTTGGCAACGTGGCGATCGGCGGCTGGCACGCCATTAAAGCCCATGACCTGAAACGCGTGGCGATCGTTGACTTTGATGTGCATCACGGCAACGGAACGGCGGAGATGGTGGACGGCCATACCGAATTCCTTTTCGCCTCAACGCACCAGCATCCGTTTTACCCGCACACCGGCGATACATCAAAAACAGATAAAGCTGGCAATATCATCAATGTACCCCTACAGGCTGGTGACGGTTCTTTAGCCTTCAGAGATTCCTTTGAAAATAAAATATTGCCTGCGCTGGATGCTTTCGAACCAGAATTGATCATGATCTCGGCGGGATTTGACGCGCACAAGGATGATCCCCTTGCGAATATAAACCTCGCCGAGGAAGATTACTTCTGGGTTACACGTGAGCTCAAAAAGCTAGCCGAAAAGCATTGTCAGGGGCGTATCGTATCCTCGCTGGAAGGCGGATATAACCTGCGTGCTCTCGCGGCATCTGCCGCAGCGCATGTCAACGCGCTCAAAGACGCCTAATCACAACCACTGCTTGAAGTGTCGCACGTACCAGAATTTCACCAGTTGCGTAAGCGTGCAGTAGCCAATCAAAGTGAGCACCAGCCACGGGAAATAGCTCATGGGCAGTGGCACGAGCCCGAGATGCCTTCCAAACGGCATGAACGGAAGAAAAATCCCGATCACCATGATCACAATCGTGAGCAGCAGCACCGGCGTTGCGGGCATGCTCTGGAAGAACGGAATTTTCTGTGTGCGGATCATATGCACAATCAGCGTTTGCGATAGCAGCCCTTCTATAAACCAGCCGGACTGGAACAGCGCCTGCATATCAGGGGTGTTGGCCTTGAAGACATACCACATCAGGCAGAATGTCGTGACATCGAAGACCGAGCTTGTCGGCCCGAGGAAAATCATGAAGCGCGCGATATGCCCCGCTTCCCACTTGCGGGGCTTGTCCAGATATTCGCCATCCACGGTATCCCATGGTATCGAGATCTGCGAGATATCATAGAGCAGGTTCTGGATCAGCAGCTGGATCGCCGTCATCGGCAGGAACGGTAGGAAGGCACTGGCAATCAGCACGCTGAAAACGTTGCCGAAGTTCGAGCTGGCCGTCATGTTGATATATTTAATGATATTGCCGAAGGTGCGGCGGCCTTCAAGGACGCCGTCATTCAGCACCATCAGGTTTTTCTCGAGCAGAATGATATCTGCTGACTCCTTGGCGATATCGACCGCCGTATCCACGGAAATACCTACATCCGCATCACGCAGAGAGGCAGCATCATTGATACCGTCGCCAAGGTAACCAACAGTGTGGTTACGGCTCTGCAGTGCGCGGATGACGCGGGATTTCTGCAGCGGCGACATTCTGGCGAAAATGGTCGTGCGCTCTGCCGCTTCGGCAAGCACCGCATCTGTCATAGCCTCGACATCGCTTCCCAGCAGCATGCCCTCTATTTTTAGACCGACTTCCCTGCAGATTTTACTGGTGACAATATCATTGTCTCCAGTCACAACCTTAACGGCAATGCCATGTCCCTGCAGGGCGGTAATAGCCATCTTTGCCGATTCTTTTGGCGGATCGAGAAAAGCCATGTAACCAGCAAGCGCCATGTCCTTTTCATCGCTGACTGTATAGGTACGGTCCTCTCCCGGCAGCCATTTATAAGAAACGGCCAGCACCCTGAGGCCATCCTCGTTCATGTCCTGTACAATCTTATTAACCCTCTCATGCAGAACATCGGTGAACGGCACAAGCCCGCCGGGAGCAATGCCGTTTTCATCAACCTGGGAACAAATGTCACTAATTTCTCTCACCGCCCCTTTGCAGATCATCAAGTTTCGGCCATCTTCCGCCCGCACAATGACTGACATGCGACGGCGCACGAAATCAAACGGAATCTCATCCACCTTATGATAGTCCTTACCAAGCGTGCTCAGGCCGTTCTCTTCGCCGAAGCGGATAACGGCTTTGTCCAACAGGTTTCTGAGGCCCGTCTGGTAAAAGCTGTTGAGGTAGGCAAACTGCAGCACCTGCACATCCTCATTGCCGTAGATATCCAGATGCTTCTCAAGGATAATCTTGTCCTGCGTCAGCGTGCCGGNNACGATCATCGGCAGCATTTCCGGCGTCATGCCCACAGCCACAGAAACCGAGAATAACAACGCGTCTAGCCAGTTGTGCTTGGTAAATCCATTGATTAGGAAGACGATCGGTACCATCACGAACATAAAACGGATCAGTACCCAGCTCACCTTGTTGATACCCTTATCAAAGCTAGTGAGTGGTCGTTGCCCGACGATACTCTTGGCCATTGAGCCGAAGTAGGTGTTGCTGCCCGTGGCGACAACAACCGCCATAGCCGACCCGCTCACAACGTTTGTGCCCATGAAGCAAAGATTTCTCATCTCCAGAGGGTTTGTCGCGGTATTAGAACTGGTAACAGGCGCGCCAGGTGCAAGAGTGTCGTATTTCTCGACAGGTATCGACTCTCCCGTCAGTACCGCCTGGCTGATAAACAAATCTTTCGAACCCATGCAACGCAAATCTGCCGGGATCATATCTCCCGCAGAAAGCTGGATAATATCCCCAGGCACGAGTTCGGCAACCGGGATTTCCTCAATAGCCTGCCCGCTGCGCAAAACAGCTGTTGTTGTCCGCACCATAGCTTTTAACTGTTCAGCTGCCTGTGTTGAGCGGTACTCCTGTGTAAAGCGCAGGATAACGCTGATCATGACCATAGTCGACAAAACGATAATGGTCTTATAGGAACGATCTTCAGGCGTGGCCGCCATGATGACGTCGGTCACAAGGGAAATGCCGCCAAGCACAACCAGTATGCCGATAAAAGGATTAACGAAGGATTCTACCAGCTGCATATACCAGGCGGGCGGTTTTTCATGGGCAACTTCATTCAGGCCGAATTGCTCGCGCTTGCCCTCCACCTGCTCCGGCGTGAGCCCATGCATGGTTGTCTGCAGGAAATTCAGGACCCTGTCGCTGTCCATCTTTGCTGTAGTCAGCAATTGCTCCGACACAAGCGCCGGATTTTTTGCGGCAACACTGGCCTTGTGTATGCGAAAGGTTTCTTTGTCCATAGCTTATACTCCGTTTCAGGCGGTTTGCGGCCTTGCGGCAACCCTGACAAACGCAGTGCTGATTTTAGAAGAAACTTGTTAATGTATGCTGAAAACGTCAGAAAATACTTTTAAAAAGCGGCTTTCATCGGGAAATGGGGTCTCCCGGAAAGCCTGACCAAGATGGCCTTAAGGCTTACCGGAAGACATCATTAGGCCTTCTATACAGCTATGCAAGTGACTACTAGAGTCGTCGAGCACTGGTTCGTCCTCCTTAAAGATTGCACACAAATTACTGACTTTCTTGTATACTCCGACTCAATATATGTCAAATTATTTTTGCCATTAAGTTGCATAAACCGTAAACGCTCCGGCTACTGCAACCTCTGCTTGGGTTAAATGTACCCGTCTGACATCATCACCCGCTGCTACTCGACAGAGAAGGCAAACGCTTCGCCAAGCGCAATCAGTCTGTGACGCTTCAATCGTTACGCGCGCAAGGAAAAACGCCGGAAGAAATCACATCTCCGTCATAGAAAAAATAATTCCCCTTATATTAGTATATGCAATATATATAGACCTTCTTTATTCTCTAATAATGAAGACAATAAAGACAGCACTAAAAAGGCAAAAAAAATAGCGGTTAAAAGAGCTCTTTTCTTGCCCTACCCTTAAAAACAGCCCTGTCTTAGACTTGCTACCAGCTCCTTTGGTAGCGCTGCTGCTCTGTGACTTGCGACGGATCGAGCCCCACAAGCAATGCCGGCCCTTTTCCAGCCATGGCATCTGCCAGTTCTTTTTTTGAGATGGACTGCTGGAAGGTGCTTTTTGCCCCTGTCGCAGCCGCTTTTTCGTAAGTGAGAAGGACAGCAGGATCATTATCCTGGGAAGAGTCCGGAGGCACAATGACCAATTCCGCAAGTTCAATTGGCGAAATAAGAAGTGCCGTGCCCAGCCAGCGTAACGCCGGATAGCTGGGGTGTGATGACCAGCCAAGAACGGCGTTCACGGACGTTGTTTTGGGGAAAGGGGCATCCTTAGGCCACATCCCTATTGCAAAAGAAGATATCTCATCAAAGTCGCCCAATCTCCAGCTCGAAATATCTCCAGGCTTAAGGGGGGATCTTGAGGCCTCGTTGGGATCCTCGCCATTACGAATATCACAGCCCCAAAATCTGGTAGCATCAGGAAAAACAATCTCGCAGGTAAGGCGATTGCAGGTATTGTCTATGCCGCCGCGCGACGCCCTGGGGAGCAAAAGCCCCTTGATCTCATAGCGTCCGGTTTTTTTGTCGCCCTGACACAGGATGGCATCCGCATTGACAGCCGATCTGGGGGAGCCTGCAATATGATGCCGCGTCACGCTCAGATAGATGCCGTCATCGCCTTCAGGCGGCTGTATTGGAACCCCGTCCTTATAGGCATATTCGGCATTGGCGGGAAAAGCCATGCGGACATAAGCGTCTTTCAGCTTTTCGAGATGAGCTAATGGCGCTTCCCTTTCACGGATATCCCAGGACTTCGTACCTTTTTCGGCGGCGGCGGTGCCGAACACAACCCATGGCTCACCGTCCACCGTCTTGCCGTACATATACGGGCGCTCAACGGCAATAATCGGCCTGATATCAATACTCTCATCCTCTTTGGTAATGACTGCCGCGCGCACCCATGTATTTCCACCATCCTGAGAGAAATCGATACATGTCTCTCCCCCTTGATCAACTCCATTCAGCATTCTCACCTGCTGGCCGTTCGGCGCTATAAATGTAAAAACACCGCAGTGCCACTCCTGTGATGCAGGAACGGCTATTACTTTTTCTTCCACAGGGTGCGTCAGGCGCTCCTGAACCAGGCCCGCAAATCTCCACGCTTGGCTATTTTTTAATTTGGCAAGTTCTTCTTGGCTAAAAGGCATATAAAAAAAACCCTGTATGAATTGACCTCGTTCATTTCCGGATGATGAAAAGCCTCACCCAGCCGTCATAAACCTATCATGCGACCTTGCTCCGCGCAATAATTGCCACCTCAGTTAGAGGTTTGTATATTTTCTATAATTACACCCCTGGAGAGGGATCGCCAAGCCTGCGCTTTAATATCAGTATCAGCAGCAGCCCCGGCAAAGCCAGAAGCGCTGACAGGGAGAAGAACCAGCTCCAGCCAAGGTATTTGGCGACATAACCGGCAGGCACGGAGAACCAGGCACGGCCCAGGGCAGCGAGTGAGCTTAAAAGTGCATACTGCGTCGCGGTATAATGGACATTACATAGATTGCTTAAGTACGCCACGAAGGCAGCAGCTGCAATGCCTCCCGTGAAATTCTCAAGCGACGTGCTAATAGCCAGCACTGTGCTATCTGCGCCGACATGTGCCTGCCAGACATAGCAGAGGTTTGTTGCTGCATGTAGCAGCCCCGCTAGAAACAGGATACGCAAAGCACCAAAACGCACCGTCATGCTGCCCCCGGTAAAAGTACCGATGAGCGTTGCGATCGTGCCGAAGATTTTGACAATACTGGCGATCTCTTCTTTCTTGAAACCGATTTCCAGCAGAAACGGGTTCGTCATACTGCCGATAAAAGCATCCGCAAGGCGATAAATGACGATAAATGCGAGAATCTGCCACCAGCTGGGATGCTTCATGAAATCTGCCAGCGGCGCAATCACGGATTCACGCAGCCATTCGGCAAACCCCTTTGTCTTGTGAAAAGCGTTCTTCACCTCGGGTTCGCGCGCAATCAGCGTAGTGGCAATCCCGACGCTCACTAGTGCGGACATCATTATATAAGTAGCGCTCCAGCCCACCTTGGCAGCAAGATAGAGCGCTCCCGCTGAAGACGCCAGCATGCCAAGCCTGTATCCCAGTTGCACCATGGCTGCGCCTTCCCCCTGTTCTTCCTTCGCGAGAATTTCCACGCGGTAGGCATCAATCACGATATCCTGACTGGCGGAGCAGAACGCCACAAGCAGCGCAACTCCAGCCGTTGCCCATGGATTGATAGCCGGTGACGCTGCCGCAAGCAGAAGCAAACTCGCCGCCAGCGCAAACTGAGTTGCCAGTATCCATCCCCGCCGCCGTCCGAACAGGCGTGTCAGCACCGGAATGCGGAGACTGTCCATCAGCGGCGACCAGAGGAATTTGAGCGTATAAGGCGTGGCCACTGCCGCAAAAAGGCCGATCGCGGCTTTGTCGACATGCGCTTCGAACAGCCATGCGGAAAGGGTCGATGCGGTCAGTGCCAGAGGTAGGCCGCTTGAGAATCCCATACACAATATCGTCAGCAGTGGCCGCGTAAAATAGTTCCTGAAACCGATGCGACGATGCTGCACGCTAATATCTGCCTTTGTCAAAATTCATCAGGGACGTCTGACTCTGTGATCACATCAATGGGAGCGCTGCGTTCTTTTGTTGTCAGGCGTTCAGCCTGCTGCTCGATTATTTTTTCCTGAAGTTCGCGCATTTCGCGTGCATTGCCGAAATTCTTGGTGCGGTTGTTATAAGCCCCCTCAACCACCCTGAACAGCTTTTTCTCCGCTTCAGGTGTGAGCTTGAACTGCGATGCCGTAAACCGCGCCTGTACGATGGACATGAGATCGGCGGGGTTGTAATCCTTGAAATCAATATAGCGGGTAAACCGGGATTGCAGACCTGGGTTGGCCTTGATGAACTTCTGCATCTGCTCGCTATATCCGGCAACAATCACCGCAAGCCTGTCGCGCTTGTCCTCCATCGCCTTGAGCAGCGTATCGATGGCTTCTTTGCCGAAGTCATTCTCGGAACCCGAAGCCAGAGTATAGGCTTCATCTATGAACAGGACACCATCGAGCGCGGAATTAATAACCTCGCCGGTTTTAATGGCCGTTTGCCCGACATAACCCGCGACGAGACTGCTGCGGTCGGTTTCCACCACGTGACCGCGTTGCAGCAAGCCGAGCCCCGCCAAAATCCGCCCCACCAGTCGCGCTACGGTCGTCTTCCCCGTTCCGGGATTACCGGTGAAAACCATGTGCAGGCTGACCTGAAGAGGCTCCAGGCCTTCATTTATACGGCGCTGGTTGAGTTTCATCAGGTTGACGAGTTTGCGGATTTCCGCCTTGACTTCCGTCAGACCGATCATGCCGTCCAGTTCTGCCAGAAGCGCATCAACATCTGTCGTCGTCTTCCGGTGATCATCAGGAATATCATCAGCCGTGATTTGCTGAAGCCCCTTGCGGTCGATGATGGTAGCGGCAATACGCTGCGCATGCCGCTCGATAGTCTTCTCATATACCTGACGCATAACGCGGGCATTGCCGAAGTTTTCATCCCGGCGGCCATGGAGAATGTGGGCATATTTCTCCAGCTTTTCTCGGGCTTCGGGCGTAAAGTTGAATTCGGATTCGGCAAACATGCCATACAAAATCATCATCAGCTCATCGGGTTCATAGTCCTTAAACTGAATGTATCGTGTGAATCGGGATTGCAGGCCGGGGTTGGCTTTGATGAACTTCTGAATGGGATCGTTGTATCCGGCGACGATCACCGCCAGCCTGTCGCGCTTATCCTCCATCGCCTTGAGCAGCGTATCGATGGCTTCCTTGCCGAAGTCATTGCCACCCTTGCCGGCCAGCGTATAGGCCTCATCTATGAACATCACACCATCTTCCGCTTCTTCGATCTTCTTCAGCGTTTTCGGACTTGTCTGCCCTACGTACTCGCCGACGAGATCGGCGCGTTCGACTTCAACCACATGCCCTTTCTTCAGAAGGCCATAGTTGGAATATATTTTTCCGACGATCCGCGCTACGGTGGTCTTGCCCGTGCCGGGATTGCCGGTGAAAACAAGGTGCAGCGTTGTTGTCAACAGCGGTAGCCCCTGCTTCTTGCGGTGTTTTTGAACTTTGGCGAAGTCTATCAGCTTGATCAACTCGGCCTTGACTTCGGTAAGGCCGATAAGCTGGTTCATCTTCTCCAAGGTAATATTATCCAGTATCTCGCCGTCCGGCAGCTGCGTTTTATCAGCGAAACAGCCTTTGACATTGACGGGACCGGGGCCCTCTATCCGGAACACTTTTTCCGGATCTATTTTATTGAACGTGACGCCTTTCAGATCAGCAGCACCCATCTCCACGGACAAGCCTGTGCGGCAGAGGGCGATTTCACATTTGTTTATTTTAATATGATGGCTATACAGGAGCCGGATGCCGGAACTCCCTGTTTCATGAAGTTTTGTATTTTTTATCCGGGCATTGGAATTTCCATCAATAAGGATGCCGGAAGACTCCTTACCGCAGCGCGCTATCGTGCAGTGGGTAATATTTGCGACGGATTTTCCGGTCAGGTGCATGCCGACATCTTCAATATCCGTGATTTCAGTATCATCAATACTCAGCTGTCCACCGTCAACCTTTATCCCGCTAAAAGCCCCGCTGATCACGCAGCCGTTGGCCTTGACCTTCGCTTTGGACCCTATAGACAAGACAGTTGCCTCCTTCACGTCCCGGATTTTTGTATACTTGATATGGGCGGTGCTGCTGTCTTGCACATTAATGATCGAAGATTCTTTACTGCTGTCCCAAAACTCGCAGCCGGAAACCTCCACATGGCCTCCGTCCGAAACAGAAATAAAATTGCTCTCGATGTCATAGAGATGCGATGCGGAAAGGATAAGGTGCGCGCCGCTAAAAACGCTGATGGCAACCGCACTGCAGGCATTAAGCTCGCAGTTTTTTAAATTGACCTTGGCATTTTTCCCGATTTCAAGACCGTTTCCGGGAGTATCGTGAATATGGACGTTTTCGAGTGAGACGATCGCGCCATTGTTTATATACATCGCGGGGTATTTGGCTGCCGGATGCGAGAATTCGCAGTCCGCAACAATAATTTCACAGTAATTCTCAGCCCTGATCAGATTTCCCGCCAAATTCCTGACACTGCATTGGCTCATCACCAGCTTCGAGCCCTGCTTGAGCACGCTCACCTGCCCCTGCAGGCTGACGTTCTCCATCCAGCTCTTGCCGCGGAACTCTATATTCCCGAGTAGGATAATGTCCTTCTTTGATCCCATGATCGATATAGAATCAAGCCAGACTTCACCGACGACGTGTGTTCCTTCGCCGAACATCACGGAATCACCGGGCTTTAAAACAGGCAGTATGGCTTTCAAATCAGAGGGGGTAAGAACCCCGTCTGCCACATGATATAAAGCCATGAATTTTTTACCCGCAAAGTAACCACTGCCAATCCGCTCTCATTATACGTATTGTTTCTTAAAAATGAAAGCCGGTATTAAGGGACTTAGAGCAGGGCTTTGGCTCTAACTTGAGGATCTGTGATTCTACATCTCCAGTTTATTTTTATCGCGCCTGAAAAGGGGCTTTCTCCCGGATGCCGCTACATCCTGAACCGCGCTGGCTGCATCCGTTCCATCCTGCTTCATGCCATCATCGGAACTGCCGACAATATCTGCCTTACCGGCTGCAATTCTCGCAAGAAGCTCTTTATCAGGGCGGAAACGTTCACCGTTTCTATACCACTGCTCATCCCTGCGCCCCTTGTTTTGGGGAGGGACGGTTATATAGGCAGGACCGTCTTCACGATGATATTTTCCATCCTTCAGCCACACTTCCACCGTTGTCCCGTCGGGTTTGACAAAAGTATGCTGACCGTCCGACATGTCAAACCAGACACCCGCGGCAGAGGTGCTGACCATGTCCAGATTAGCGTTGCCAACGCGCTTCTCTGCCTTCATCTCCGCCAGATTGCTTTTCTCCTGTTCGGGGCTTAAAAGATGCACGATCCATGGCGCTATCTGGATAAGCTGCAGCCTCTTCAGGTCTGCGTAATCCGGCTTCTCAGGCGTCAAATCAACACCCTGATTTTTATAGTTCATCAGGGCCATTTCCGTGTAAGACCCTCTCTTAGAGGCTGCTTTTGTACCTTCAACAATCTTCTCGCCATCCGCTTCGAGCGCGGCAGGGTCTGGATCTGCCTGCTGCAGCCGTTCAATCGCGTGGAGCATCAGCGGATGATCCATAGGCATATAGCGCATCATCGTAAAGAGAAGCATTGTTCCCAAATAATCAACAGCGCGATGCGCCTCCTCAGCCGAAGTGGCGGCGGTCATCTCCTTGCCGATACGACCCAGTTCATCAAAGAAGGTATCGCAGGCTTTTTCCAATGCCCGCCCCTCGGGGCCTTCATCCATCAGGCGCCGGATACGTAAATGATCCAGCATGAGCCAGCTTTCAAAGCTGTTGATGTCGCTGTCGCTGGTATATCCCCTAAAGTATTGATTGCTCCAGTCATGCGGATCCATCACAAATTCCGGAGTATCTTTATTACTTCTGTTGACCTGCGAAATTGTGGGATTCAAAATGACATTGGTATAATGATGAAGCATATCGTGATTGCCCGCAGTCGCGACAGCCTGCATGGATTCCAGCAACGCTTGCGACCGGAAGGGGGTAATACCTTCCATGACCCCATCATTCATTGTAAGGATCGGAAAAGTAGTCGTGCCTTTTTCACCCAAGGTCTGCATAAAGCCAAAATTGAAATTAAGGGCGCCGTAATATAAATGTGCATTAAACTGCCTGTTGCTGTCGACTGCCGCCTTTTGATTCAGCAATCCCTCAGGAGCTATCAGAATTTGCGACAGGATCGTATTCTTTGTACGCACAGCAACGGCATTAAAAATGTCAGAAAGAACTTCCGGACTTGTCAGCCCCTCTACAGTCGCGGCTTTTACCGGATCAAGTTTCACATCAAGCGCCATCTGCCGGGACAGGGCTGTAAAGTAAGGCGACAGCCGTTGTGCCTCATCACGGGCGGCGGCCACATTATCAGCACGCAAATCCCCCACAAAATATTCAAAAGATTTTAATTGCTCTTCATCACCAACGGACGTAATAACCGGAACCTGTTCAACCATGGTCACAACCCCTTCTCAATTACGTTTATTATATATATGTATAATTAAAAATGTATTAACATATCGTCTTAAAGGACGATTTTGTTCAATTATTTCAATGATTTTTTTGGCAGATTCTTGGCCTGAACCCCAGAGCACGACAGTCCAGAAGCTGCAATGGAATGATGCAGGAACTAAGACAGGTTAGCCGTCTTGTGCGCCCTTACAGGGAAGATTTCGTATTTCGGGTTGCAGGTTACAAGCTGATTATAAAGGTCGCTGCCAAGGTCTTCCAATGCCAGAAGCTGCGCCTGATCCGACGTAAGATCGCCAAAAACGTTACCGAGGTGGGATAGATCTTCATTGTGCGCACCTTGCTTATAGTTGCATACAAAGAGTGAATCATTATCTGTTGTCATGTGAGCCCCCATCAAAGTATCTCTTACCTCATAATTCTATTTCATCACGAATCAACAGGCTGTTTGTGAGAAAGCTGTGAGGGAATTGTAAAAAAGATGTAAGATGATATATACGTATATATATCAATGGGTTATACTGCTATATATTTTGCTTATTTATTAACGGCTGCTAAAAAACCCCTCAAGAAAAGCAGCAATAATATTACGGCGATGCCATTAAAAGATTAAAAAATGCACGAGGGGAATAACAAAGAATTTACAATTATATATACAATTCAAACTTCCCTTTGCCGGATTTTTTTGCCCTGTACATCGCCCTGTCTGCATTTTTGATCAGGGTTTCGATGCTATGAGATCCGTCAGGGACAAGGCATGCCGCCCCCATGCTGACCGTATAGATATTCTTTCTGAGAATATTGAACCGATCATCCATCTCGCTGGAATTAACAGCCTCATCGATATTCCCGAGAATGCAGCGGAGGTCAGAAGGTGCGCAGGTTGGCAGTACAGCCAGAAACTTGTCACCACCCCATCTTCCGATGGAATCGCAGGAACGGATAGATGCAATAATGGCGCGTGAAACTTTGCGGATAACGTCATCGCCGGTGTTGTGACCATGGGTGTCATTTATTTTTTTGAAATCATCAATATCAAAGAAAATGAGAGACAAGGCAGATTCCTTCCGCTTAGCAATTTCCCACTCTTTTTTCAGCAAAATTTCTATGCCGGCGCGGTTCCAGACCTTTGATAAGGGGTCAATCATAGCCGACCTCTTTACTTCATTAGTCTCCATGAGCAGCTGCTGCCCAGCCTCCGAAAAGGCATCAATGGCAAGTTCCGATTCCGCAATCCTCGTCAAATCCCTCAGCGTATTCAGCTGATCCTTTGTGAAATTCCTTTCTTTCGTATCAATAGCGCAAAGCGTACCTACCTTTATCTTGTTGCTCGTAAAAATAGGGCATCCCACATAGGAACGGATATTCGGATCTCCCTGCACAAGCGGGTTATTGTAAAAACGGTCATCCTTTGTTGCATCCGGCACAACCATAATGCCGTTATCAAGAATTGTATGCGCACAGAAGGCGATAGATCGCGGCGTTTCGCTCGCATTAATGCCTTGTACAGACTTGAACCATTGGCGCGTTCCATCAACCAGTGAAATCGCAGCGATAGGGACATCAAGAGTTGTGCAGACCAGACGGGTAATCCGCTCAAACCTTTCCTCAATCGGCGTATCGAGGACATGCATCCCGTGGAGAAAGTCCAAGCGCTCCTGTTCATTCTCTGGCAGCGCGGCTTCCTTCATGCCTGTGATTACTTGCTTTGCCAATCCCAGTCGTTCTAAGATTTTTTGAGCCATTTTGTGGACCACATTGTCATCAGCAGCAGCCAGATCATTTTTCATGCCCCCTCCGTTTTTTTATTGCCTTAAAACACAACTGTTTCTTCGCGCCTTTTTGTCATGATTGATATTTCCCTTCGTCCGTCTTACCTGCCGGATGAGCAACGCAAAGCTTTTCCAGATCCGGCGACAACTGGCTGGGTTTTACACCCAAAGCGCGGCAAAGCTTGACGAAAGTGTCAATCCTCGGATTAGGCGTTCCGTCATGCTCAAGGATATCCCGCACAGCCGTTGCATTCAGCTGCGCCTTTTTTGAAAGGCTTGTGGGGTTAAACCCGTTCTCGCGCATAAAAAATCTTAACCTTGCTTTAAAATCATCCATACCCTGACCTCCTGTCATTGCGTTATTTTTAAGCCGCATCGCTATCCCTCATACAGAGAGATTCCAGCATCTTCGGCACATCAAGGATAACCAGAAGGTTATCTTTCTGACGGTAAATCCCCAAAGACAGATCCCTCCACGCGTGGTCAAGTGTCGCAGGCGTTTTTTCAAAATCCTTGTCCGGCACTGACAGGACTTCGCCCACACTGTCGACGATCATGCTGTAGAGCTCGTCCTTGTGGTTCACGACGATATACATTGTCTTTGAACCCGCAGCCAGTGCAGGCAGCTGAAGCCTGTGGCGGACATTGATAGCTGTTACGACACGCCCGCGCAGATTCAGCGAACCGGCGATTTCGCGCGCTGCCAGCGGCACCTTTGTCACCTTCTGTTCCCCAAGGACATCCTGTACCTGCAGAACGGGGATGCCGAAAACCTGACCTGCGACGGCTACCGTCAAAAATTCCTTACTTCCCCCGGAAGCCGTCTCTTCTTTTTCTGTCATGCTGCATCTCCCATCCGTGAAATTGTTTTAAGCAGAATATCGCGGTCAAACTTTGCGATATAGTCATCAAACCCGGCTGCTTTTCCCCGGACGAGATCCTGCGGTGTGGCATGAGAAGATAATGCCAGCAGCGGGGTGCTCTTCCACCGGCTTTCATTTGACCGCACCTTCTCGGCAAACTCAAAACCGCTCATGTCCGGCATCTCGATATCGCTGATGATGATGTCGAACGTCTCTCCATTACGGCAGAGATTGAGGGCTTCCAGCGCGCTCCTTGTGCTGACCACCTCGTATCCGGCGCCGCCCAGCATCGGCGAGAGCATGTTGCAGAAAAACGGGCTGTCATCCACCAGCAATATTTTCTTGTGACCGTCTTTTTGCGCGCTCTGGAAGCTTTCAGTGCTCCCGAACCAGTCCTTGTGCACGGTGGAGACAAAATGTCCGACGTTGATGACATCCACGGCTTTGCCCTGAATGATGGCACTGCCCAGAATGGCGCTGCCGTCTTCCGAGGTGACCTGAATATCAATTCTCTCCTCAACGATATCGACGATTTCATCCACCATCAGCCCCATGGATCTCTCCCTGTCACTGAAGACCAACACCGACTGGCTGCCCTGCTCTTTTTGCTTAACATCTGCGCTGAAAGGAACAAGCGGCATCAGCTTACTGCGATACTGAACCACTTTCTGGCCACCGGAGATTTCGATATTCTTACAATCGAACTCCTCGAGGCGCGAAACGAGCGACAACGGCACAACACGCAGAGAACCTTCACCTGCTCTGAAAAGAAGCAGCGGCACTTTGCGCTCTGAATCGGCCACAACCCGTGTTTCCTCGCGCTTGTTGCGATTCTCGGCGTCAATACCAACTGAGCTATTGACAAAGTTGGCAATGCCATTGGGGTCGAGGATCATGATAACCCGACCGTCGCCAAGAATAGTGTTCCCTGAAAAGATGGGAATGTTTTTCAGCACCGGTGACACGGGCTTGACCACAATTTCTTCTGTATCGAAAATACGCTCGACAATAATCCCGAAAATATTGGCGCCTACTTCCACCACAATAACCTGCTGGCTGCGGCTCTCATTACCAGCCGGTTCTTCCTGCTGCAGCACCTTCCTCAATGCAACAAGCGGTAGTAATCTGTTCCGCAGGCGCATGACGGGTGTGCCGTTAATTTTCTCTAGCTTGTTCTCACCCCGGTCGGAAAGGCATACCAGCTCCTTGACGCTGATTTGCGGGATCGCGTAGCGCTCGGATCCGGCCTCAACGATAAGTGCGGATACGATGGCCAGAGTCAGAGGGATTTTGATGGTGAAGGTTGTGCCTTTTGTCCAGACGGATTTCATCTCGATCGTGCCACCGATTTTCTCGATATTGGTGCGGACAACATCCATCCCAACGCCGCGTCCGGAGACAGATGTCACCTTGTCGGCCGTCGAGAACCCGGCAGCAAAAATAAACTGCTGCACCTGCTGGTCGGTCATGGCTTTCAGCTGTTCTTCCGTCGCAACCCCCTTCTCAAGGGCTTTCTTACGGATCTTGTCACTGTTCAGACCGCGCCCATCATCTGAGATCTCGATGATGATATGCCCGCCTTCATGAAAGGCATTGAGCATGACTGTGCCTTCTTCAGGCTTGCCGGCCTTTACGCGATCAGACGGGGCTTCTATACCGTGGTCGGCTGAATTACGTACCATATGCGTCAGAGGGTCCTTGATAAGTTCTAACACCTGACGGTCAAGTTCTGTTTCATTGCCGCGCATATCAAGGTTGATCTTCTTTCCCAGCTCCACGCTGATGTCGCGTATAATGCGCGGCAGCTTGCTCCAGGCATTGCCAATGGGCTGCATGCGGGTCTGCATAACCCCTTCCTGCAGCTCGGAGACAACATGGTTCAGCCTTTGCAGCGGTGCGGTAAACGGACTGTCCTGCTGCGTACGCAAGATCTGCAGAATCTGGTTGCGGGTCAGCACAAGCTCGCTCACCACCGTCATCAGGTTCTCGAGAACATCGACATTGACGCGCAGGGACTTTTCCTCTGCTGAAGCCACAGGCTGCAGCGGGGCAACAGCCTTTGCGGCGACAGGTGCGGCTTTCCCTTCAAAAACAGCATCCAGTTTGGCGATCAGGGCAGAATCGTCGCCACTGGGTTCAGAGCCGGTTTTTGCAATTCCCGCAACGATCTCCTTGATGCGGTCAAACGCTTCAAGGATAAGAGAAACCGATGATGGCGTGACCTGCAGGGAGCCTTCGCGGTACCGCCCCATGATATTTTCGGAACGGTGCGCCACCATTTCCAGCCGCGGCAAGCCCAAAAAGCCGCACGTTCCCTTGATCGTGTGTACCAACCTGAAAATGCGCCCGATAAGTTCCTTGTCATTAGGGTTTTGTTCGAGCTTCACAATATCCGAATCCAGCGCATTAAGGTTTTCCGTTGTCTCTGTTAAAAATTCCTGTACAAGATCATCCATTTTTTCTCTCCCCCATTAATTAAAAAAGTTTAAAAGCTTATCGATCTCATCCTGGCTCATGGCCGGGCCTTTGAGCTGCGGACCATTAAGCAGAGCATCCCTCTGCGGCACGCCGGGATCCGACAGAGGCGCAGCAGCGGACTGACCGAGGCTCGCCAGACTCTCGGCGACCTTTTTCTCGATATCCTTCAGGGTTTTGATGACCTTTGTGATGCGCTGCCCCGTGATGTCCTGAAAACTGCAGGCTTCATAGACGGAGGTGACGGCTTTGACCAGTACGATATGCACCGGATTGTCCGCTGTTTGCGCTACCTTTTCGATACTTTCGCAGGCATCCATGATGATGGCTGTCGCCCGGAGGGTTTCACTAATGACAACATCCAGCTCATCTGTCGTGGACGGAATAAAGCTGCGGCTGGCATCAATTCCACTCGTCTTTACAAGCTCGGAGCGTGTACTCTGAATATAATCAGCCAGTAGTGTCAGGTCGGCGTGCAGCTTCTGATGCCGCTCGGTACCTGTGTCCACCTGCGCCAATGCCGACTGAATGATTTTAACAACTTCTTCGCGGCTGTAATAGCGGTCTTGTGTATATACTTGGCTCATTAGAAGGCCCCCAGGACTTGAGACAGTTTTGTTTTAAGCGTGTCTGCGTTAAACGGCTTGACGATATAGTTATTGACGCCAGCATCGCGCGCGGCGACGATATTTTCTGCCTTACTCTCTGCTGTGACCATGATAAATGGCGTGTTGTTTCCCTTGGTGCGGAGCTCCTTGAGAAAATCAAGACCTGTCATCGGTTCCATGTTCCAGTCGGAAATAATAAGCCCGTAGGACTTTCCGGACATTTTTTCCAGAGCGGCTTTGCCATCAAGCGCCTGATCGATATTGACGAACTCCAACTGCTTAAGCAGGTTGCTGATGATACGGATCATCGTCAGATAATCATCAACCACCAGGATATTTATGTTCTTGTCGATAGCCATTTTATTCTCCATTCTTCTCTGAGAGGGTTTGCGACGAAGCATTCAGATTAATTACATCAGTAGTTTTTGGCGCAAAGGGGGCAATAAAATTGCGGGCAGGCCCTTTCAGTTTCTTTTCCATCTCTCCCAGCAGCCAGTAAATCTTCTTTTTATTTTCCGCATCGGCAGCGGCAAGGTTTAGGATCTCGATTTCATTGCAGCACTTCTGGATGGTTTCTTTCAGATCTTCCAGTTCCTGCGCCATCTCGTTTCTTGCCACTGCTCCGTGTTTCTCCATTCTGGAGAGGACATCATTGATAATCTTTGCAACTTGTTTTCTCTTGAAGGCTGGTCCGTTATCGTCTGACATGTTATTCCTCCCGAAAGGGGTGGCGGCGGAGGAGGGAACTCCGCCGCCACGGTGGTTATGCAGCCTGGATGTCGCGCAGGAACGTTCTTACATCAACGTTCATCCTTTCGGCTTGTTGCGACAACATACGGGCCGCGCTCAATACTTGTTCGGTCGACGCTGAAGTGCTTTCAGTGCCTCCCTTGATAGAGAAGATACCCGTATTGATCTGGTTCACCCCTTTTGCAGCCGTGTGCATGTTGGAAACAATCTCGTTCGTAGCGGCAGATTGTTCCTCGATGGCGGCAGCGATGGTGGCGGAAGTCGCCGTAACCTTGCCAATCACTTCCTTCACCGTACTCAGGGCGCCGGCAACGCTCACAGCCGTCTGCTGTACTTCTCCCAGTTGCTGACGGATCTGGTCTGTCGCCTTTGCCGTTTGCGTAGCGAGATTCTTGACCTCGTTGGCAACGACAGCGAAGCCCTTACCAGCCTCGCCCGAGCGAGCGGACTCGATCATGGCATTCAGGGCGAGCAGATTGATCTGACCGGCGATGTTCTCGATCATCGTCGCGATCTCGCCGACGGCCTGGGACATCTCCACCAGCTTTTGTGACGACTTGTTCGCAACCTCAGCCTTGCTCATGGCATCCTGCGCAATGGTGTTGGACATAGCGACCTGCTTGGAGATCTCCTGCACGGTAGCGGACATCTCTTCAGCAGCCGTGGCGACAGACTGCACGTTCTGCGACGTTTCTTCTGAAGCAGAAGCGATTTCAGTCGATTGCATGCTTGCATCACTGGCAACTTTGGTCATTTGCTCCGCCGTCTGGGATAGCTGGGTCGAAGCCGATGATACAGTCGCGACCGTTTGTGTTGCGTCTGTATCAAACTTCGCCACAAGCTGGTCAACGCGTTTTTGGCGTTGCTCTTTCTTCACTTCCGCGTCCTTGTTCTGAATCAACACATCTTTGAAGGTCTGCGCTGCTTTTGCAAGGTCACCGACTTCGTCACCGCGCTCCGAGCCCTTGACTTCAACAGCGAGGTTGCCGCTTGTCAGATTCTGCAGAACAGTGACGACACTGCCGATGGGGCGCGAGATGCCGCTTACCGCAATATAGGAGCCGAAGGCGATGCCGGAGAGCAGTGCAACGATGCAACTGATCAGCAGGTTCTTTGTGGCACTGTTATACTCAACCGTTGCAGCATCATCTGCGGTCTGTTCAACGGCAGTAGCATAAACTACGTATTCTTTCAGCGCCGATTGCAGATCTTGCGATAAAGGTTCACTTGCATGCGCTGCATCCAGAATTTTCTGGTGGTCTAGCGTGTCCACTGCACGGAAAACATTGTCCAGTGAGGGGCGGTATGCACTATAAGCCGTATTCACCTTTTGTACGATGTCTTTCTGTTTCGCATCAGCCGTCTCCTGCAGCTTGGCCAAATCTTCATCAAAAAGCTTTTCCGCCGCCTTTTTGGAATCGCTGTTTTGTGCAACGTTCTCTTTACTCTGATCGGCCGATAGGTCATTAGTTATGGTATTCATCTTCAGCGCTTCCTCATAGAGAGTATGAGTCAGATCAATGCCGACAGTGGCCGCATGCTGCTGGTCGCTGAAGTCATTAATGGCATACGTTGCACGATAGCCTGCATAGCCGATGTAAACGGTCAGCAGAGATAAAACCCCTACCAACATCAATATCTTAGTCAGAATTTTCCTGTTATTAAGTAAGCTCATAGCTTTTCTCCTTCTTTAAAAGTTACCTCTGTTTAAATTCTTCCACAGATACCCCGTAGTCCCTCTGTTGGAGTACCCTTTAGACCAGATTGATATATCTCTGTTGCCAGCAGATTTTTCCCTTGTTACAGTCCCATTTATCGCTGTTACAGCTCTGTTACAGCGATAAATTTATTTATATAACTTATTGATAAATATAAGGATTTTTTTGATGCCAAAATCTGTCGTTCTGGTCGTTGATGATCAGGAAATCTTGCGGGACGAGATATGTGAGAACCTTGAAGGCGAAGGTTACGCGACCATTCCCGTCGACAGCGCCGATTCTCTCATCAAGAAATTACCCAAACTGGAGTGCAATATTATCCTGCTCGACCTGATGCTTCAGGATGCCAACGGCCTTGAGCTGATCAGCAAGATCCGCGAATACACCGATGTGCCGATCATCATTATCAGCGGCAGGACGGAAATGGTCGACAGGGTTATCGGCCTCGAGATGGGCGCTGACGATTATGTCAGCAAGCCCCTGCCCATGAAAGAGCTCTCCTCCCGTATCAAGGCACAATTGCGGCGCTACAACGCAGCGGAAGAAAAACAGCGCAAGGCGATGAAAACAACTCCGGAAAGAACCCAATTCGGAAGCTGGACTCTCGATGGCGCCCAGCTGCAAGTTTTTAATGCACAGGGACAGTCCTGCTGCCTGACCGCAAAGGAGTTTCGCCTGCTGGAAGCTCTGGTGCGTGCGCCCAACCGCGTATTGAGCCGCGAACAGCTTCTTGACAGGACGCGCCCGGACGACTTTGACATTACAGACCGCGCCGTGGACGTGCAGATTCTACGCATTCGTCGGAAAATCGGCGACAAAACCGGTCCGAGCCAGATCATCCAGACGGTTCGCGGCATCGGCTACATGCTCTTGGGAGAAACGAAAGTGCAAGTCTGAAGAATGGTGTACAACCCTTATAAAGCACTTACTTCCCTGATGAGAATTCTTACCCCCCGTAAAACGGGAAATATAGTATCTCTGGCCGCTCTGGCTTTTGCGAGCATTCTGCTGATATCAAGCCGGTCATCTTCCAGCCTGCAGGAAAACATCGATTTTGCGCTCAAGGAAAAACAGGGTGTCGTTTACCAGCGCCCGCTTGCCGAGCTGCTGATTAATACCGCGCTGCTGCGTTATGAACTCGGCGGGGGGGCTGCCTTAACGGATCTCAAAAACCGGGTTAAAAAGATTGATGCCCATATGAAAGAATGGGATGCCTCGCAATCGCAAATGGGGGAAATGCTGGTCGCGGCAAACGATCCAGAGAAGACCTCCAAACTGNNCCTATGACGAGGCATGGAACAAATGGAAAACTCTGTCAGACACCATTATAAAGGACCCCCGTTCCGAAAAAAATGACGCCGCCGTCCAGTCTTTCGCCAAGGATATACACGAAGAAATGTCTTATTCAGGCAACGCTTCGAACCTGATCCTCGATCCCGATCTTGGCAGCTACTACATGGTAGATGTCACGCTGCTGTCACTGCCGGAAGCTACAGCCATCTCATCCTCCATTGCCTCCTTGTACCAAAATCTCCGTGTACAACACGGCGTTGTAACATATGAACGCGCGGCACTCTCCGACAAGGCTGATGATCTGGAAGAAAGAATTACCGACCACGTCGTCAAGGATTTTGCCATTACCCTTAGAAACGACCTGCATGCCTACGACAGAGCAGGCTCCCAGACGGTTAATGTATCCCCGTTTGTCGGGGATTATTACACGAAGGCAGAAAATATCATCCATACCGCAAAGCACTTCTCGGACCTCCCTGCGGCGGAGGCAAAAGATCCCTTTACCGCTGCGTGGAACGCAACCATCGAGTCGGAGAGGCTTTTGTGGCAAACTTCGTTTAAAAAACTTGACGTGCTGCTTGATCAACGCATCGCCTATTACAAGAGTCGCCAGCTCAAAGCGAAGTTAGTGGATTTTATAGTGGCCCTGCTGGCGGGCCTCAGCGTGTTTTTGGGTCTGCGCTGGCGTCAGGCCGGCATGGCAAAGAGCGACTTTCTCTCCAACATAAGCCATGAAATCCGTACGCCCCTGAATGGCATTGTGGGCATGGCAAGCCTCATGCTCAACACCCAGTTGAGCAACAAGCAGCGCCATTACACCAAAACAATCGTCAGCTCGGCCGACTCCCTGCTGCAAATCATCAATAATCTCCTCGATCTTTCCAAAGCCGCAGCAGGGAAGATGGATCTGGAGGAAATACCTTTCAGCCTTGTCTTGCTATGCGCTGAAGTCGTGGAAATAATGTCCTCCGTCGCGCACGAGAAAAACATAGATCTTTTTCTGTATTTTGCGCCGGAATGCCCGGACCGCGTGGTGGGCGACCCGGTGCGGCTGCGGCAGATCCTATTCAATCTCTGCGGCAATGCCATTAAATTTACCGAGAAGGGGCATGTGGCCCTGCGCGTCACTTCTGCCGGCGTCATGGGCAATACCTCCATTATAGACATTGCCGTTGAAGATACCGGCATCGGCATAGCCCCCGATCAGGAGGAAAAAATATTCCGCCAGTTCGAACAGGCCGACTCTGCCATCACCCGCAAATACGGCGGCACAGGCCTCGGCCTTTCCATCAGCAATGAACTGGTAAAACTGATGGGCGGGAAGCTGGCGCTGAAAAGCGAAGTTGGCAAAAGCTCTACATTCTATTTTACCCTTGTCTTCAAGATCGCGCCGCCCATCAATGATAACGAAAAAATATCCGATCTCGCCAGACCTGTTTACAAAGGGGTCACCGTCCTTGTGGCCGAGGACATCCCCCTCAACCAGGAGGTCATCGGCGAGATGCTTGACAACTGCGGCATTGCGGCCATCCCCGTCAGCAACGGTGCCGAGGCCCTGTCCATGCTCAATAGCCGTGACGATATAGATCTTATTCTCATGGACTGCCAAATGCCGGTGATGGACGGCCTTACCGCAGCCCGCGCCATCCGCAGCGAACAGCGGAACCGTGATATAACCATCCTCGCGCTGACCGCCGGCGCCTCCGCTTTCAGCAGAGATATATGTCTTGAAGCGGGAATGAATGATTATCTCTCCAAGCCTCTCAAGCAGGAAGATCTTGAAGCTAAGCTCCGCAAATACCTTCCGGAGAGCAAACTTGCCAAGCCGGAGTGGTTGGAAGATATTCGCCCCGTAAACGGGCAGGAGTCTTCGCGTCTGCGCCGGAGAAAAGCCTATATAGAAAGGCTGAAGGACGATGTGATCTCCATTGAGGGCATTCTTGTGAAACTGCGCGGCGGTTCATGGCAGGAAGAAGATCTTAAAACGACCCTGCGCCTCATCCACAATCTTGCCGGATCAGGCACAACCTTCGGCTTCCCCGAAATCACGTCATCCGCACAGGCCCTTGAACTGCACCTGCGTGCACTACTCTCTTCACCGGATGCGGCAGCCTCACACGACAAGGGCGCAATAACTGAGTTCTCACGCCAGCTTGACGAGTTTTACCATCTTTGTCTTCAGGCATCCCTGTCTCAGCCGCAGTCCACCGCCGACAAGGCGTAGCCGACCTTACGCGAAGGCGCCTTTCAGCGAGCTTCTGCCGCATTCTTCGATGATACCAGCCATTTTTACATCAAAATAATCGAAGGCTTCGCGGTCCAGCTGCTGTTTTGCCTTTTGTGAGTACAGGTACTGCACGATTTCCCGCAGCTCGACCAATGAATCGCCCAGCTTGAGGCGGGTGACTTCATCGGTCTGCGGAGACTGCAGGCTTTTCAATACAACATCAATCGTTATGAGCACGTTTTCCTTGACCTCGTTCACCATCACGCTTGCATCTGTTTCAGGGCCGGTCATTGTACTAGTTTGCAGTGATGTCATGTTATCCTCCATTGTTGATTGTGTTATATTCTAGTGAGTGACGTGTAATCCGGGCGTTCTGACACTGTAGTCCAGCTGCTGGTTGTTAAATTGCCTGATTGAGTGAAGCAGGTTGTCGGCATTAACCGGCTTGCCAAAATAAAAACCCTGCATTTTCTTACATCCAAGATCTGTCAGCTCCTGGAATGTTCTCTTGTCTTCCACGCCTTCTGCGCAGGCGACCAGCCCCAGGTTATGCGCCAGATCAATCAGGGAACGTACGATGACGCCCGCCTCTTTGTTATCATGCATCTCCATAACGAACGATCTGTCAATCTTGAGCTCGCTGAATGGCAGGCGGTACAGCTGCGACAATGACGAGTATCCTGTGCCGAAGTCATCCATCGACAACTCAAACCCCTTGAGCCTTAAGCGGGTGAGGATATCGCTTGCGCCTTTAATGTCGGACATCACAGCAGTTTCCGTGACCTCAAGGACGATCTGCGAGGAAGAAACGCGCGCCTTGTCAAGTTGCTTTTCAATGCGGTCAGGCAATGAAAGATCGGAAAGCATCGTGCCCGAAAGATTGATGGCAACTTTTAAATTCACGCCCTCTTTCTCCCACTCCCTGATGTAGCGCAGGGATTTTTGTAGGATATAATCCGTAAGGGGACCTATCATGCCTGTTTCTTCAGCGCACGGTATGAATTTGTCCGGCGTGATCATGCCAAATTCCTTATGATTCCAGCGCGCCAAGGCCTCAACGCCGTCAATCGACCAGCGGCCATCCTGTCCGCACACGATCTGGGGCTGAAAGACAGCCGTCATATGGTCTTCAGCAAGGGCAGCGAGAATATCTTCACCGCCAAATTTTAGCAGCGATTTTGATTTTCTCCGGAGCGCCCCCTCAAGCATTTTGTCCGTGATCGGCTTCTGAAGCATCTCACCCATCTTCAGGCCGTGCTGCTCCCCGAGCCTGTGAGCCGTTACCAGCGTCCGGCGGTCTGCGCCGCTCACAAGGATTATTTCCGATGTGCTTTTTTCTGCAGCCAGATAACGTATCAATTCAATTCCGTCGCACCCCAGCAATTGCAGATCAAGAATAATCCGCTCCGGAAAATGCTCGTTGTAATATTTCTTGAATGTGCCCATATCAGAAGACTCCAGAGCCGTGTAGCCCTCGCTCTCGACAACGTCCGCTATAAAAGAGCTTATATTCTTGTCATCATCCATGACCAAAACTTTTTGTTTCTTGAAATTCATTTTTCTCTCTCCTGAATTGCTAGATATCTGTCGATGAATCAGCCGTAATATCTTCATCTTCGCAATCGCCAGTTACGCTCATATGCCTCGTGCGCTACAGTTCCGTTACAAAATAAAAAATCCTTATAAAACAAAGATAAATAAGAGAAAATAGGTTTAAAATGCTGGTCATTTTTTACGGATTACGGATGTAGGATATTCACTTTTAATGAAAGTGAGCCCGAGTCCCTACAATACGAAACGAAGGCCGTCATGCGGCAGCAGGAGATTCTCTCTGCCTCAGGTTTTTTCCTAGGATTATACTTTATACTGAAGGGCGGTTCGGCTGCGGGGCCGTCGTCTTCGGAGGCTGTTTTCCATCGCGCATGGCCACCACTTCTTCCTGCTTGGGTAGCAGGTTGGGGTCAGTGCCCGGCGGCACAATCATAGACAATGTCGGGTTGGATGCCAGCACCTTCTTCAGCACACGCTTGATATCATCAAGGGTAAGGTTCTGTATCTGCGCCGACATTTCGGCCTGCGTGATAATCTTGCCTTCGGTCTGAACACCACAGGCATAAACGTCACAGGCATCGTTATTGGTTTCCAGATCAGACAAAAGGGCCGTCTCCATGGCGATCTTGACCTTATCCAACTCCTCTTGCGTCACTGTGTTGGCCAGATTGCGCATTTCCGCATAAGCCGCATTGACGAACGGTTTCACCTTGTCCGCCGCAACGCTGGTAAGCACGCAGAACATACCGCCGTTCATATAATCCTGTGTACCGGCTGCGACACCAGCCGAGAGCCCCTGTTCATCGACAACTTTTTTGTAAAGACGCGACGACGATCCGCCGCCCAGAATCTCGCCCAGCGCATCGTAGGCAGCTTCTTCTGGATCTCCCGTCGGTACGCCTTCGGCCAAAATCTTCACATCGCACATGTTGGCGTTATGATGCTCGATAAATGCCGTGCCTCCCTTGTACTCCGGTGTCGGCAGCGGCGGAAATTGTTTGGCCTGCATTTGCCCGTACTTGCTTTCCACAAGCTTGACAAAATCCTCGTGATTAACCGGCCCTACAGCGCAGAACACCACGTTGTTGGGTGCATAAAACTCGTCACGATAAGCAGCCAGCTGCTGCACCGTCATGGCGCGCAATGTCTCTTCCGTGCCGAGGACTGTACGGCCGTGCGGCTGGTCCGGATAGGCAGTTTCCAGAGCGATGTCCCAGGAGCTCCTGCCGATATTGTCATTGGAGCGTTTCAGCTCCTCGATAACGACGTCGCGCTCGCCTTTCGCCTTGGCGGCTGTTCCGTCTGGATTTTTCAGCATCTTGCCGTCGAATTCATCATGGTCGAGGTTGGCCTTAAAAACCATCTCGCCGCAAATATCGGTGATTTTCCCAAGCGCATCCGGCTTCAGATTGTAGAAGTAATAAGCAGTCCTGTCGTGCGTGGTGTAGGCGTTGAGCCCGCCTCCCAGCTGGCCGTCAATGATCCTGTCAATCTCGCCGGGGGCATAAGAAGGTGTCCCCTTGAACATCATATGTTCGTTCATGTGCGTTGCGCCGTTCAGGACGGGCGTTTCATGGTCAGACCCCGCGCCAACCCACGCCCCACAGGCGAGGCTGCCGGGACGCTCGACCGTCACGATCTTCATGCCGTTTTTGAGAGTGGTGATTTTCGGCTCAACCGCTGTTGCAGCCTGCGCTTCCTGCGCGGCCTCAGTGAATTGCGTCTTGGCGGCAGCGCCCTTCAGCGCCGGTGCAGGCAGCGTCACGCCCTGAACCTGCTTTTGCATCATGTTCTTTATCTCTTGCTCGGAAGGCATCGTGTCCTGCGGGCCAACGGCGGAAAGCGCATACTTGCCATCCTTCAGCATTTTTGCACAGAGGCGGCGGATATCATCCGACGTCACTTTCTTCAACTGCTCTTCGATTTCATCGACAGAAACGGTGCGGCCATAATCCATGATCTGCTGGCTATTTCCGGCAGCAGCATCTTTCGCCTTTTCGGCAGATTCTTTCATGCTCATGATGAACCTTTCACGGGCCTGCTCGAGCGTCGTCTGGTCAACGCCATCCCGGATAATCTGCCCCAGCAAGTCCATCGACACGGAGATAAGTTCGCCGGCATTGCCCTTGCCCGCACCGGCAACAATCCTGAAAAGACCGCTTTCCTCAATCGGGGAATAGGCAGCGCCAACACTATATACCAGCCCGCGCTTCTCGCGTATCTCCACAAAAAGCGGAGAGGACATGCCGCCGGACAGGAATTCCTCCAGCATCATCGCGGTATAACGGTCCGGGTCACTCTGGTTCGGTGCTTCGAAGCCGAACTGGATATTGATCTGCTCATTCTCCTGTTGCTCGCGGTAATCACCTGCCGTAAAGCTGACCGGTGTCTTTGCAGGAACAGCCGCTGCCGCAGGCAAGTCGCCAAAATAGTTCTTCACCAGCTTTTCAGCTTCGGCTGCATCAATGTCCCCGGCGAAAGAAACAATAATGTTTTCCGGATGTGCAAGAAGCTCCGCGTGCTTTTGTTTTATCTGCTCGGGCGTGAATGAATCGACCAGCGCCTTGCTGCCCATCGGGTTTTCGCCGATAGCCTGACCCGCAAAGGCCGTTTCAAAAAACTTTGAGCCGGCTTCCAGCTGCGGGCTCTCGCCTTCCTTGTCGATCATCTGTTCGATCAGCATCTTTGTCTTCTTGAGCTCGGCTGGATCAAAGGCCGGGTTCCTCACCATATCGGCCAGAACGCCAAAAGTATCCCCGGCGTAACGGGTCAGGACGCTGGTGCCAAAAGTTGTCGCCAGCCGGCGGGTGACAGTACTGATAGTCCCGCCTTTTGATTCCACATCTTCCGACAGCTGCGCGCGGCTGCGCGTCTTGGTGCCGCCATTGCAGGCTTCCTGCATCAGGAAGGTCAGCCCGTTATCCTCAATCGTCTCGTTTGCAGAGCCAGCCTTGAAGTTGATTTGCATCGAAACTTTGCCGCTTTGCGGGCGCTCTTCACACACCACTGTAACGCCATTGGGGAGACGGAATGTTTTAACCATGATTTTATTCCCTGTGATGAGCAGTATTTAATGTCTGACCATTATACCATTTTATTTTCATAATTCAATATATATTTTATGGTATATAAATGTAATGAAATAATAGAAAAAAGTAAATAAATTAAGTAGATAGCCTAATGGCATCCATTTTAAATTTCTTTGAATATCTGGAGGAGCTGGTCGTGCAACCAGTGGATAATAAAAAGACTTACTGGTGAGCAGTTTCTCTAACGGCCTTGGCTGCTTTTGATCTAGCGGCATATTCCCGTATGCCAGCGCTCAGCGCCTGATTATAAGTATCATCCCATATCTTCAGAACAGCCTTTGGTGCATCAATACTTTTCACGGCATCGCATACAGAGTGGTATTCGCTTTTTCCTTCTGCCAGGGCTTTGTTATAAGCTACATCCCACAGTGCATACTTTTTTTCTTCTGCAACTTGCGCTGCCTGTTTTCTATGACGCACAGAAAAGCTGATAAGCCATCTTACGCCTATTGCAGCGCCAAGCACCATCACAAGAACCTGTATCATATTTAGTTCCATAGCGCGCCCCTTTGCTTACCGAACAACCATGAGTTCTATTCTAGTACAATAGGCCGGAAAATTCAGCACGCCATTCAGCTGCTTAAAAAACTGCATTTACTGCACTGCAGCAATTATAGACGTTAAATCATTTTATTGCTGCGGCGCAATAAGAAATTTATCATGCATTTTTAAAATGCACTGCAATGTACGCGTAATAATCAATCAAAATAGCGCTTCGGGAACCAAACGCCAGCAATTTCATTTGCAAAATACGATGAAACCTGTGAACAGTGCATATATCAATATTATGCATCACTTTTATAAAACTATTTTTAAACTTGTTTAATCATTTTAGATATGGAGACAATTATGCGGACACGTTTTGCAACAGCGTTCAAGAATAGAAACAAGTTCAGCATGAGCCATATCGAAACGCCAGAGCTTATAAGTGCGGCTCAGATTGTAAAGCTGATCATTATAAAGAAAGAATATGTAGAACTATCGGATAAAGAGGCTATCGGCTGCCTGCTTGCCACAGATTGATACAACGCCCGCACGTAAACGTTTATAGCTTATGTGCTGCTGCAGAACTCTCAAAACGGTAGGTCTTTTTGTCCGTAACGATAATATCCATTTTGCAGTCAGTACTTTCGGCCAGCACCTGCTCCATCCTCTGCAGATCATAGGCAACACCCACGGCCATCATGGGGGCGCCCGCCTTAAGATGCCGCAGCGTCAGATCGTAGTAACCCATGCCATATCCCAACCGCGATCCCTCCGGATCAAAAGCCAGCATTGGCACGATCAGAATATCCGGCCTGACAAGCGGGGACTTGGTCGGAACGGGCTCTTTGATACCGTAGGCATTAACGCGCATCGGCGTCTTCTCATCCCATCTGAGAAAAGACAGCGGAGCATTTTTCTTCATCACCTGCGGTAAAGCGCAGACATACCCTTTATGCTGAAGCTGGACCATCAGAGGCAGCACATTGATTTCGGCATTGACATGCCAGTATCCGGCAATGATGGCTCCCTCTTTCAGGGGAACATCCCGCAGAAAATTCTCCATCATCTGCTGGACAGCCTGTTTCGCAACCGCCGTCGGCACCCGCAATCTCTTTTGAAAGGCTGCCTGACGCTGCGCTTCCTTGCTATTGGCGGGCGCGATCAAATGCGGTTCTCCGTTACTTGCCGTTCTTTTTATCGCGCTTGGCCTGTCTTTTTTGTTCGGGTGTTTTAAGCGGCGCTTTCTTTGTATCTCTTTTGGCTTCGTGTGATTTTGCCATGTCGTTGATCTCCCTGCTGGTAAAGTTAAAAAAAGAATTGTCTCTGACAATCCATCATCTATTAGAGCATGAACGGGGCATCAAACATATAATAATAAATTGTATATACGGCCAAAACGAACCGGAACTTGCTGATCAACACAGCTCACTTCTAAAAACGTTTTCTAACAGCTGTAATAAAAGAACTATGCCTTGTATTTTATGAAATATGTGCTGCTGGCGGGATTGTTTTTATACACCTCCGGCAGTTTTATTCTCCAGATCACGCAGTTCTTTACTCATGCGGGCCTTGTTAAGCTTGCGGGCAAGCCTGCGCTCTTCAAGGTCCAGTCCGATGCGCTGTTCCAAGATGGCGAAGATTGCCGGTATTGTGAGCAGCATAGAAAAGAAGCGATCCTCGCCATAACCAGTTAGGAATGTAAACAGGGAAAACGCCAGCAATATAATGTTAGCCGCTAATGATATATAGTAAACGATCTTGTCCATGATGATGCACCTTTCATGAGAGATTGAGTTTGTTATAGGCCGGTAATTTCGCTGTCCTTGGGCCACGTCACTTTCCAGCCAAGCTTTATTTCCGATTTCTGCGTCGGATCCAGCGGCGCCTTCCATTCCAGCAGGCCCTTGATGTTGTCCTTATCTTCTTCATAGCCGGGCGTTGTCTGACCTGTCAGGATTTCGGCGCCTACTTTCCCGTCCTGCGCAACAGGAATAGCTTCCTCAACAATCACATTCACCTTCTTTTTATGGAGGTTTTGCAGCTCTGTCACAAAGTCACGCTCCAGAACATTGCTGCGCGCGATCATGCCCCCTTCTCCAGTTTCGTCTTTCAGGACATGACGTTTGACGGATACCTGATCGTCGGCGCCGAAGGCAAGATCATTCTCCTGACCCGGGCGCAGCAGAGGTATGTTGGACTGCCCGACAAAAGCTTCGTCGCGAAAAAGGCTGACAGGCCCGGGTAAAATTGGCGCCTCGCCTTTCAGCGTTGTATGAGCGACGAGATAAGCTTCGTTGCTCAGTTGCGGCTTGACCAGAATGCGCATCTCGCTATCTGCATCAAGCGTGCCGATCATGAGCTTGCTTTCGGTGCCATCCGCCTTGACTGTGGCGGGACCGGGGATCTTGTACTCGCTGACAAATCCTCCTGTCTCGACCGCAGCAGGAACAAAGGTAGCAGCCCGCTCGGCAGGCGGCGGAGCATAGTGCTTGTCACGCCCGTTGAATACGGATGGTGCACTAAAGGTTAAGACCCCCGATGTTGTTACTATGTTATCTGCTATGGTACTAAAGGTGGTACCGCCCGCTCCTCCTCCCATGACCTGTCCACCTTGATCTAAATTCATCCACATTGTTTGCAAATCGGGCAGCCCGGTACCGAGCTGAGGCTGGGCGGTTGACAAGGTTAACTCTACATCATTCCAGTCTTCCCCTGAGCTTTGATGAACGGAACCGTATTGCGTCAGCTCCAGCGTGCCTTTGGCTGTATCCAGCCGCGCATCATAGAGAGGCGTCCAGGTTATGTCGGGCAGTTGGTAGCTTAGGTCAACGGTCAATTTCGTCGCAACTGACGCATCGACGGGGATCATGACCTGATATGTGCTGCGCTGCCCGGTTTGCAGCTGTTGCAGCTCCTGCTGCACCTTTGCAATCTGGCGGTTAAGATCACGCAGCGCGATATCTCCCTGGTCTTCTGCTTTCAGGGTTTCAGAGAGTCCTGTATAAGCGGTCTGTACCTCATCCATCCATTGCGCGGGCTTGGCCTCATTCGTTGCGATACCATCTCTGGAATGCAGCGCTGCCTGATTGCCGAGCGTGTTTATAAATGTCTGCTTGAAGGAAAGGGCCTGCTTTTCTGACGCAACGCTGCGGCTTTTATCCTGCAGGGTCTCGAGCTGATCCGTGAGCTCTTTCTCGCGCGGGGCAACGAGCGTGTCTCCGGGAACCAGCCTGGACACAACGGCACCGAATTTGACATCGGCAGCAGCATGACCTTTCGCGCGCAGCGAGTCCGGCAGAAGATTGCCGGACAGGCCATTAAAAACAATCATATGTGCGCCTGCCGGTACATCCACCACGGCCTCCCGCGTTAATGTCGCACGATTGGTATAAACAATGACCGCTTTCAGACGGCCCGATGCGATAATATCATCGGCAGCAAATGCCTGCGATGAAACAGATACTAATAGACAGGCGATAACAAAAGAACGATGCATGACAACCTCCCAAAATGATGACCTTTGAGAGTAAGACGATGGCTGAAAAGAAATCCTTGGAAAATAAAAAACCATGTAAATCAAGTACTAACCCATTGCGCCCAAGAGGCTTATAGGAGAGAGACGTCTGCTTAATCAATGAGCCTTGGTTTTGCCACCAGCATATAGCCGACACCGCGAATGGTTTGAATAACCCCTTCTCCGTTAGAGACATCGCCGATTTTTCTGCGGATTCGCAAAATCTGGATATCGATGGCACGATTTGTAATATGAGGATTCTCCGGAGATATGCTTTCAAGTATTTTCTCGCGGCTGAGTACGCGATTAGGCGTATCAATAAGAGTCTCCAGAAGACGGAACTCTTTTGTCGTCAGATTACACGGAGCGCCTTTATTGCTAAAAACCTGCATCTTGTCCCGATCCAGAAGCCATGATCCAAACTCAATCGCGCCCCTGCCCTTTTTTTCGTTTTTCGCACGGTCCAGCATCGATCTGTAGCGGCGCAGCTGGGCTTTGATCCTCGAGGAGAGCTCTTTGAGTGGCAGCGGCTTGCAGACATAGTCGTCCGCGCCCATTTCCAGACCTACAACCTTGTCCGTCATATCACCTTTACCGCTGATGATGATAATCGGCACGTCAGAATGTTTGCGGATTTTTGCAATCATGCTCAAGCCATCGCCGTCAGGCAAGCCGAGATCCAGCAAAACGATATCAAACTCCGCTCCCGGAAGCTTAGCCTGCAAGTCTCGGACGCCGTCTGCGGCGATGACGCTGTAACCCTCGTTTTGCAGAGCGGCTTCCACTGTGTTTCGCAGCTCTATATGGTCGTCAACTAAAAAGACAACGGGTTGTTTCATATATAATTCCCTCCTAAAAATAGAATCATGAAATCTCTCCTTTTACTTTTGCGAATTCATTTTGTGCTTCCATCAAAACAGGCGCAATCCCTGCACAATCGCCGTTAACGGCCAGTTTCTCGATTTCGATCGCGAGATGATACAGCCGGGTGGCGCCGATTTGACCGCTGCCTGACTTAAGGCGATGCGCTACAGCGGCAATACTGGAGCCGTTTTTTTGTTCCAGATTTCTGCCAATCTCGTCAAGCAACTCCCTGGTATTCATCAGCAGCTTACTCAAAAGATCGTTGTATTTCTTTCCAGTGGCGGATCTGAACTCATCCAATACCTCCCTGTTTATAGAAAGGCCTACTGAAGGATTGGCATTCTCCTCAGATAGATATTTTATAATGACATCGTTAAATGCCTGCTCCCTGATAGGCTTGCTGATGTAATCATCCATGCCTGCTGCAAAACAAAGATCACGATATTCCGTCATGGCGCTTGCCGTTACGGCAACAATTTTTACATCCGGATTACTTTTTCCTGCTCTGATCTGGCGGGTGGCTTCAAGGCCATCCATTTCAGGCATCTGGCAATCCATGAGGATGAGGTCAAATTTGCGGGACTGCACCATAGACAGGGCCTCGCGGCCGTTTGAAGCGATAACAGGCACGATCCGGAATTTTTCCAGCATGGCCGAGATGACCTCCTGGTTTATGGGGTTATCCTCAGCGAGCAGAACAGCTTTGTCCTGAAAATCAGGAACACACTCTTTTTCGGAGCAATTTTCACTTTGAGACAACGCATTTACCGATGCGAGAGGGAGCCTGAGCGTAAAGAAGAAGGTCGACCCTACTCCCGGAACGCTTTTGACTTCAATGCTGCCGCCCATCAAAGAAACGATTTGCTGGCTGATAAAAAGGCCCAGTCCTGTTCCGCCGAATTTTCTAGCAGTGGACGTATCAGCCTGCTGAAATTTCATGAACAGTTTTTTAATATCCTCCTCGGATATTCCGATTCCCGTATCCCGAACGGCAAAGCGAACACTGGCATACTTTCCATCCGTTTCTTTCAATGAAACATCGAGGGAAACAGAACCCCTGCTGGTAAATTTGACGGCATTACCGCAGAGATTCAACAGGACCTGCCGCAGCCTGAGCTGATCGCCGGCCAGCCCGTCATGGACATCGGCTGCAATGTTCAGTAAAAACTCTACATTTTTATTTTGCGCCTGGGTCTTCACAAGGTTAGCAACTTCGCCGGACAAATACCGCAGGCTGAAGGGCGCGTTATCGAGCGTTAGTTTTCCAGCTTCAACTTTTGATATATCTAGAATGTCGTTAATAATTCCGGTCAGAGATTCTGCAGAACGCGCCACGATCCCGGCGTAATTACGCTGGCGCTTATCAAGGTTTGTGCGCAATAGAAGATTGGCCATGCCGATAATGCCGTTCATGGGGGTGCGAATTTCATGGCTCATATTCGCCAGAAAATCGCGCTTGGCAATATTAGCTTCCTGGGCTTCCTTGCGCGCGCTTTCAAGATCGGTCACATCTAAAGCCGTGCCGATGACCCGCACCGGACGCCCGGAAGCATCCCTTCTTAATATGGCGCGTGCCATTAAGTGGCCTGTATGGCCCTGCTTATGATGAAAACGTGCCAGTGTGTTGGCATCATCTATCGTACCTGCGGCAAACTGATCCGCTGTTTTTTGCATGGTAGCAAGATCTTCATTGTGAATAATCCCCCTCAAGGAGGAACGTGCATTGATAATCTCATGATCTTTATAGCCGAAAATCCCCTTCAGCCGCGGTGACATCCAGAATTCCTCCGTCTCGATGTTACGCACCCAGAAACCGCAGCCCGTGGTAGAGACGATAATCTCGAGAAACTCCCGATGCTCCTTAAGCAGGCGGGTTATCTGCCACGAGCGGAGCGCCATCCAGGCGCAGAACGCCGCCAGCAGAGCCACAAGCGCACCGCGAAGAAAAGCCATTTCTTCCTGAAACCTTATTTTCGAGAGCCTCAGCTCAAAAAAGCGGGAGATATTCTCGTCGGACGCTGTCCAGAATTTTCCTATCGCCGAAAGAGCTTGCCCATAGAGATTCAACTCATTACTTTTCTTCCATGAGGACTGTGCGAGGGGATCGATCATTGCCAGTGTTTTGGCGCGGTAGTCTGCAAGGGCATTTTTCGTCCTTTCTACGAACTCTTCCGCGTCAGCATTTTCTCCGCGCAAGGCCAGATCAACGTCAGTTTGAAATACTTCTATGTCTTTTTCCCGTATATTTTTACTGATAACTGAAACTTCCTTGCTCCCAGAGGATATACCGTCCAGAAGCTTTTGGAGCCGTTCCGCTGCATACCAGATCTGAATACCCGACGGGGCGATGAGGTAGTAGGCCCTTTTCTCGGTATCAAGGACAAGGCCTGATACTTTTGGCACGTTCTCGGCCGCCCTTTGCACTGCGTCGATAAAAGCATCGAGGCTTTTACGCCGTGCATCGTCATGACCCGTTTGTTTCACAAGTCCGGAAAAATCTTTCCATGTCTTTTGTGCAACGCTGAGTTCCGGACCAAAACTGGTACAGGTCGCGCCAAGGGTTTCCATCTCGCCATTAAGGCGGGTCCACGCTTCCTTTGATGCGGGGTTCAACTTAAACTGTAAGGCATCTACTATGGCCCGGGTCAGGGGCGTCTCGCAGGCAAGGCCCTTCATTTCCACATGCTCATGGTCTATATCAGCGCGAAGGAACGCTATGGGCGAGTAAACGGCGGCGGAAAAAACAACAGCAAAAATAACGGCGCATATAACAATCTGCGCGCCGGTATAAGGGGGTGGCGAATCTTCTAATAAAAAATGATCTTTCAAGATACCTGCACTCCGTACTGGATTTGAACCATTCAGCAATGCTGTATAATCTGTTGGTTTTGAACAACACAGGCTACACCCCATTCCTTACAATGTACTGCAAGGGTGTTTCTCTCATATTTCTATGACATTACAGCTGTGTTACAGGCCAGATAGCAGGGAATCGGCGTAGACAACCTATTGAAATTTCAATGGATTTTGGGGGATGGGTTCACGAATCTGCTGTTCGCTTTTAGGCTTTTGGCTTCGCGCCGCCACCGCAGGAACCACCGCTCTTGCAACCCGAGCAGCCACCACTCTGCTTCTTCTGCTTCGTGTCGCTGGAATAGGTTATCTGGCGCTTCTTGTAGAGATCCTGATCCTTGACGGGGAATTGCGCGGCAAAACGCTCCGACAGGGAAGCGATGGTCAGGCTGGGATTGATGCCAAGATTTGTGGGCGTCACGCTGCCATCGCACACATAGAGGCCCGGATAGCTGAAAACCTGATGGTTGCTGTTAACGACGCCTTTGGACTTGTCATCGCCTATCACGCAGCCGCCGAGAATATGCGCTGTTGCCGGACGTCCGAGCAGGACTTCCGTGGCAACATTCTGCGCTTCGCCGTTGATCTGCTTGGCCAGTTCCTTGGCTGCTTTCTCCGCAGCAGGAATAGAAGGCGGGAACGGCTTGTCGCCCGCGACACTGGCGAGCTTTGGTCCCAGCGGAGATTTCTTGAGGACGAGCTTCATGTTCTCGTCTACCTTCTGCATAGTGAGCAGGATCGTACTTTGCTTGGCCCAGTCCTGCGCCATCCAGATACGCATCAGCTGCGGAAATTTCTTGAAAGTGCCCAGAAGAGCCTTGGACGTCTTGCCGTCCGCATTCTTGACGATCTGAGGGAGGGACAGCAGTTTTATGAGGTTGCTGCCCGCGGGGTATTTGACCGCCTGAATGGTCGTATTGTCGTCAGGCTTGAAGACTGCGCCGATAGCGATGCCCTTTGACATGTCCTTGCTCTTGTCGAAGCCTGTCGCGCCGACGAGGCTTTCGCCGTTGGTGCGGACGTTATTACCGAGCTGGCCTGAAATATCGGGAAGTGTCTTATAAACATCGCGGTTTTGCAGCAGCAGATCGACAGTGCCGAGTACGCCCGCGGCCACAATAACATTCTTCGCGTGCAGCGTCGGGCCCTTCTTGTTCAGGAGCGACGTCGACTGCTTCGTCGTCACGGTATAGCCATCGCTTCCGGGGATGATCTTGACCGCCGACGTTTCCGCGAAAACCTCTGCGCCCCATTTCTCGGCGAAATAGAGGTAGTTCTTGTCGAGCGTGTTTTTCGCGCCGACCTTGCAGCCCACCATGCAGCCACCGCAGCCGGTGCAGCCCGAGCGCTCGGGACCGTCGCCGTTGAAATACGGATCGTTCACTTTTTTTCCGGCCTCGCCGAAATAGACACCAACTTCTGTCGGCTTAGCCTCCTGCTCGGCCTTCATCTCCTTGCTGACTTTGTCCAGCGCCTTTTCCGCATCCTCGATCATCGGATTGGTAGCCACACCGAGCATCTTCTTCGCTTCCGTGTAATAAGGATTGAGCTCGTTCTTCCAGTCGATGCTTGTCGGCCAGCTCTTGAAAACATTCGCGTCAGGCTCCATGAGGACGTTAGCGTAGACAAGGCTGCCGCCGCCGACGCCCGCGCCGTGCAGAACCATGACGTTATCCAGCAGGCTGATACGCTGGATGCCGTAGAACTTCATCTCGGGGATCCACGCATATTTCGGCAGGTTCCAGTTGCTCTCGGGGAAATCGGCCGCGTTCCACCTTTTGCCTTCTTCAATAATGGCGACCGTGTAGCCTTTCTGCGCGAGGCGCATCGCCGTGACGCTGCCGCCGAAGCCGCTGCCGATGATGGCGAAATCGCAGGTGACATCTTTGCTGTTGTCCCTGAACTGGGTCGCGACAGACTGCTTCTTGGATTTGGTTTTGCTAAAAACAGATAAAAGTGACATCGGCAATAATCCCGTATTGAAATGCGTAAGCGGGGGATTATACGGAAATATTATGCTATGTCAATATAAAGAAACAAAGAAAATCGTAATGCTATTTTGCCCTTCTTTTGAGCCTATATCCTTAGCAGACGCGTTTCTTCATTCTTTGCCGGGCGCTTCATATGGGCGACGGCGAAGTCCCAGAACTCTTCTGCCGGGATAGCCTTGGAATATTTGAACCCCTGCACTTCATTGCAGCCTTCTTCCTTCAGCAAGTCCTCATGCTCTTTCGTCTCCACCCCTTCGGCAATGACTTTCAGATTCAGGCTGTGACCGAGATTAATGATGCCACGTATAATCATCCGGTCATTATGATGCAAAGGGGCTGCCCAGATGAAAGATTGATCTATTTTGAGGCGGTCGATCGGGAACCGGCACAGATAACTTAAGGAAGAATAACCCGTGCCAAAATCATCTATAGCTGTCTCAACACCCAGCCGGTGAAGCATATCAAGAATGTTGATCGCTCCCTGCGTATCTTTTATAAAAATACTCTCAGTAAGCTCCAGTTCCAGCCACCGCGGTTCCAGTTTGGTTTCTTTAAGAACATCCGCCACAAGGCTTACAATATCGCTGCGATGAAACTGTATGCCCGAAATATTGACGGCCATACGAATGGGCGGAAGCCCTTTATCCTGCCACATCTTGGCAGTTGCGCAAGCCGTCCTGAGAACATACTCCCCAATAGGGACAATCAACCCTGATTGTTCAGCGACCGGAATACATTCGGTAGGGGAAATAAATTTTCCGCCTTCCTTGCTATTGTCTGGCCGCCACCATCTGAGGAGCGCCTCGACACCAACGATATGTCCCGTTTTAAGGTCAAACTGGGGCTGATAATAGAGCTGCAACTGCTTCTGTTCCATAGCCTTGCGTAAATCGTGCAGCATCTGGACACGCTGCTGAACCATCAGGTCGAAGTCCCGGGAATAGTAACGCACCGCCGCGCGGCCCTCTGCCTTCGCGCGGTTAAGTGCTATATCGGCATTTTTCAATATATCATAAGCTTCCTTGCCGTCGTGAGGATAATGGGAGACGCCAATGGAAGCGCGGACCAGAAATGTTTCCTGAACGATTTCCACCGGTTCGTTCATGCAGAAAAGAATTTTCTCGACCAGTGCTGAGCTATCCGGCTGGCCGGGCTGCAAAGACACCAGAACCGCAAACTCATCAGCGTTGAATCGGGCGATTACAGCATTATCCGGCAAAGACCGCACCAGACGTTGTGCAATGGTTTCTAAAAGTCTGTCTCCCGCTTCGTAGCCCATGGCGTCGTTGATATCCTTGAAGTAGTCAAGGTCTATGAACAAGACGGCCAGAACACCATCCTTGCCATGTGTTTTCTGTTTGATGCTTTCCTTGAGAAACTCCAGAAAATATGTGCGGTTTGGCAGCCCCGTCAGACCGTCGAAATAGGCGAGCTTACGCATTTTGTCTTCGTTCTGCGCATATACGCGCCTCATAATTTCATCATTCCGCCGCAAAATAGGCGCCAGCAATAACTGGTGCAGCGCCCGCATGAATATAGCGGTAAGAGCCGTTGACAGTAAAAGAACCTTGCCCAGCGCCTGAAGGGTATTGGAGGCGATGCGCAGCGACACATCAGTAGAATCAAGCCTGGCAGCGATATTATAAGGATGGCCGATTTCACGCGAAGTAAACATCACTTCATAACGGAAGCCGTCATCCGAGCGGTAGCTGCCGGGATTTCTCCCCTTGATACTGGGACGCAGCATGAGTGCTGCGCCGTAGGCCTTGATCATGGTGTAGTCCATGTCATAGACAGCCAGACCCCTTATCACGGTGTGTGCTACCAGCCTATCCGCATCCTGTTTTAGAAAAGGAGAAACCATCGGTTTATCCGTATCGTGGATTTTCTGTACCAATACACTGCGCGCAGTCTCGCGCAGCTCGCCCAATTGCTCGATTTCATAGACATGGATCATGACAAAAAAGAGGATTGTTTGCATTGAAAAGATAATACAGAACACCATCAGGATAACGCGCCAGCCGATCTTGCTCTTCCATATGTGTGATGGAGAAAGGTCTACACCCTGCTGATGATCGTCCGCTTGTTTCAAGGGGGGTGCGGCATCCGCATTGTGTTGATCTGGATTACCCAAAGACAGTCACTCCCGCACTTTCAAATGCACAATTACCTAGGCTGTATTCTAAGTTAACTATCTTAAAAATATGTGAAAAAGTGAGATTTTGCCTGTCTCACTGATTTATATTTAACATAATAAAAACAATTTGTAACGGAATCACGAATGATATGGAGAGCCGCTTGAGAAACACACAAAAGGTATCGGCTCTAAATGCACAAGAGGACGCAACCTGCTGAAGCTCGTATACGTACCTCTCTTTACCATCAAAAATATTACTGTCATAATGCGCCTGCTTTAAAAGGACCTAAAATATGAACCCTATAAAAATGATGAAGACTACGGCGGGGCGCGTGGTTGGTCATGCCCGCAGTTTTGGCAAGGTTCAGTTTTATTTGTCCCGGAAAGATCAGCCCCTCAAGCTGCATATCGGCTGCGGTAGAAACTACAAGGAAAGCTGGATCAATATTGATTTTGATCCGGCGACCAGAAAGGACATCCTACATGACCTGTCGAAAGGGATTCCGTTCCCCGATAACTCGGTTGATTTTATTTATAACGAGCACTTCATAGAGCATCTTTCCTATAAGGACGGTTTTGCTTTCATGAATGAAGCTTACCGCGTTTTAAAGCCCGGCGGCGTGCTGCGTATTGCCTGCCCGGATCTGGATTTTATGATCGAAGGGTATACAAAAGACAACTGGCGCTCTCAGGAATGGGTCGGGCTCATCAACGCTCACTGGTATCCCAGCAAAGGTTATGCGTTTAATCAGAACCTGCGGGAAGACGGCGAACATCGTTACATGTACAACTATGACGACTTGGCGGCGCGGCTTAACGAGGCCGGATTCTTTTCGCATCATATACACGCCAAGAAAATGGGGCATTCCACTTACCCGGAACTGCAGAATATTGAGCGCCGTGCGGATTCTCTGGTTGTCGAGGCGAGAAAAGACCGGAGCTTCGCGCAGAGCCCGCTTCTCACCGTTGTTGTCCTTAGCCGCAACAATGAGACAACGATAGTAAAAACACTGGACTCCATACTGGCGCAGAAAGCGGATTTCAAATTTATCATTAAAGTAGCTGAGGATGGCTCCAAAGACCGCACGCAGCAGGTTCTGCTGGAGTATCAGGAAAAACATCCGGATGTCATCCGGTTAATGATGAATGGCAGGAGCCTGGGAGCGGAGAAAGCATTGCATCGCGTTTTAAAAACAATCGATACGGAATATTTCGCCTTTATAGAAGGCGGTGACTGCTGGACTGATACGGGCAAGCTGCAAATGCAAATAGATGCGCTGCGGGAAAATCCGCAAGCGGCTGTTTCCACGCATCTAACATCGTTGAAGGACGGCCCGTCAAAAGACCACCCCTCCTCTCTCGTCTGTAGAAACGTTTTGGATCTGCCATCAATCCCTTTTTATATGGCGCGTAAGGAGGATTTATATTCGCTGTATTCATCGGCTGGAAATTCGCTTTTTATCGACAAAGCCATGGCTGAGCATAACGCGGCCGAGCCTGTGTCATTGTTCAGTAAACCGCGCCTCAAAAGCGCAGCGTATTCCGTGATGTCATCCTATCGGAAAAGAAAACGCAAGGCCGGATCATGAAAAAAACCATCCTTGTCACCGGCGGCGCCGGATTCATCGGCTCGGCGCTGGTGCGTTATCTGACCGGGCAGACAGAGCATAACGTCGTCAATGTCGACAAACTCACTTATGCGAGCAACCTGAAAGCGATTGCCGTCGCCGACAAGAACCCGCGCTATGCTTTCGAAAAGGCGGATATCTGCGACGCTGAAAAACTCGCTGCCGTCTTCAAAAAACACCAGCCGGATATCGTCATCCACCTCGCGGCGGAATCGCACGTCGACCGTTCGATTGAGGGTGCTGCGCCGTTTATCCAGACAAACATTGTCGGCACTTATACGTTGCTGGAAGCTGCGCGGCAGCATTGGCAGGGGCTTGAAGGCGCGCGCAAAGAGTCTTTCCGTTTCCATCATGTCTCGACGGACGAAGTCTATGGCGATCTTGAGGGCACGGATAACCTATTCACCGAAACAACCCCCTATGCGCCAAGCTCGCCCTATTCTGCCAGCAAGGCAAGCTCCGACCATCTGGTGCGGGCATGGCATCGTACTTATAAAATACCCGTTATTATCACGAACTGCTCGAACAACTATGGCCCATGGCAGTTTCCGGAGAAGCTGATCCCCGTGGTCATTCTCAATGCGCGCGCGGGCAAGCCGCTGCCAGTCTACGGCAAAGGCGACCAGATCCGCGACTGGCTCTATGTTGACGACCATGTCAAGGCACTCTACCTCGCCGCGACAACGGCCAAACCCGGCAGCACCTATAATGTCGGCGGCTATAACGAGAAAAAGAACATTGATGTCGTGCTGTCTATTTGCGGTCTGCTCGATGAACTGGTGCCGCAAAAGAAAAAATATGCGGAGCTGATCACTTACGTTACCGATCGCCCTGGCCACGACCGCCGCTACGCGATAGACGCTTCGAAGATCACGCGTGAGCTGGGCTGGAAGCCGCAGGAGACATTTGAAACCGGTCTGCGCAAAACGGTCGAGTGGTATCTGGCGAATTATGCCTGATTGTATCCGGTGTATCTGTTGATAAACCAGTCATAGGCGCGCCGCTTCATGAAGAAATACACCGCATAGAATAAAAGCCGGTGTCTCTTATAGAGCTCTCTCCTGAAGCGCTCGCGGTTGAAATCATCGTATTTATAACCAAGCGCCTCATCGAATTCCATGATACCGCGCAGCGTCATCAGCTTTCTCTTGTTCCGATCCAGCCCTGAATAGACGCCCTCGCCTGTGAAGTTATACACCGCCATGGGCTGGTTAATAAAAATAAACTTCGGGTTTTGCAGACAGTAAAACCAGAAAGAGCTGCTATCCCATACGACTGCCGAATGGGGCGAGACTTTGGAAAAGTCATAGACATGCCGGTAGATACGCGTCGAGGGATGCACCTTCGGCATCGTGCGGCCTTCGAACACGATGATATCCGATTTACCCGTCGTGTCATATTGATGCAGGCGCTTGGCGTCTACTTCGTCAAAACGCTTGATCCAGGCATCGTGCCCGCAGATATCGCAAGACGGGTCGGCATCGAGCAGCTCGATTTGCCGCTGAATCTTGTGATTGTCGCGCCAGTAATCGTCGCCCTCAAGGGTGGCGAAATATTCGGTGTCGACCTTGCAAAGACCGCCGTACATGTTTTCCACGACGCCCATATTCTTCTCGCGGATGACAGGGGTGATCTTGTCTGGATATTTCCCCGCATATTCACGCACGATATCCGACGTGCCGTCAGTCGAAGCATCATCAAGCACGATAATCTTGAAAGAGAAGTTCGTTTCCTGCGCAAGGATGCTGTCGAAAGCCTTGCGGATATATTTCGCATGGTTATATGTCAGCAGAAAAACAGTCAGCCGTTCACCCGCCATGATCAGTCCTCTTTTCGGGAGACAAGAAACTGCTTTTCTTTTTCCAGCAAAGTTTGGGAGCGCGGCTTCAGCTTTTTAGCGGGTGTACCGGCGTAGATATGCCAGCCGTCAGCAGGTTTAATGAGCAGACTGTGCGCGCCAAGCGCAACACCATCACCAATATGGGCGCCCGGCAGAATGGTTGAGCCAGCGCCGACAATCACATGGCGGCCAATAGTCACGGGCGCTTCGGTCACGTTCTTGAATGCCGCAGGCACAGTCGGGTTGGTCATTGTTTCGCCGGAATAATCATCCGTCAGCGCATAGACTGTGCAGCGCGAAGAGAGCGTGGAGAAGTCACCCAGCGTGACTCCTGCCGTGCCGCCATAAATGGCGGAGTAGGCGGCGATATGGATGTAATTGCCAAGCGTAATCTTGCCAGACAGCAGGCAGAAATCATCAATACGCACGTTGTTACCGATAGCTATGTTCCCGGCACCGTAGAAACTTGCCTTACGGCTGATCTGGACGTTATTGCCAATCTTTTTGAAACCGAGTTGCAGGAGTTCACTGCTGTTGTAAAAAGATGTTGCGGACATGGCCTAGACCTTTTTGTTGATAATGCTGGTGACAGCGTGCACTTCTGCCTCCGTCGTTTCCACCGAGAGCGGCAGACAGAGGATACGCCTTGCGATATCTTCCGAGACGGGGCAGTTCTGCTTTTTATCGAGAAACGGCACGGTATTGAGCGATGGGTAGAAATAACGGCGCGGATAAATTTCCTCTCCGTTCAGCGCCGCCGTGACATCGAGCAGCTGTTCTTCCGACTTAAAAATGACCGGATAGTAGGCGTAATTACGCACTTCTTCGTGCCTATAGAGCGGCTTTTTCAGGCGCGGGAGCTGCGCGTCATATAGCGCGGTGGCGGCGCGGCGCTTGTTCAGTATATCGCCCAGATATTTCAGGTTGCAGAGACCGAGTGCGGCGTGAAGCTCTGACATCTTGGCGTTGGTGCCGACGGCTTCCGGCATATTTTCATTAAGCCCGAAGCTGCGATAGCCCCGTAGCTTTTTGGCCAGCGCATCATCGCCGGTGAAGCAGGCTCCACCTTCCGCGGTGTGGAAAACTTTTGTGGCGTGGAAGCTGCAAGTGGAAATGTCGCCGTAGCGAAACACCGACGCGCCGTCCCTGAAGCTGCCAAACGAATGTGCAGCATCGTAGATGACGAAGAGGCTGTGCTTCTTAGCGATACGTTCGATGGCCTCGACATCACAGAGGTTACCGAAAACGTGTACGGCGAGAATAGCCTTGCTGCGCGGTGTAATTTTTTCCTCGATCTTTTGGGGATCGATGCAGAGTGTTTGCGGATCAATATCGGCAAATACCGGCGTGCATTTTTTGAGGATGATCGCATCCAGTGTCGCGACAAACGAGAATGGCGTGGTGATGATCTCGCAATCTTTCAGGCCAAGCGCCTCAATCGCCGCCTCGATCGCGACCGTGCCGTTGGACATGCAGATGCTATGCTTCGCTTTCAGGTAGCTATTCAGCGAGGCCTCCAGCCCCGTCAGCAGCGGGCCGTTGTTGGTCAGCTGTGCGTTTTCCCAGCAGGCGCCGAGGAGGGAGAAAAACTCCTCCTTCGGGGGCAGAAAAGACTTTGTGACCTGTAAACGGGGCTTCATATAGGGGCCTTTTTCGTGTATGTTCTGGACAGTATAATAAACAGGGGTTCCCAATGAAAGGCATTATTCTGGCAGGCGGCAGCGGCACGCGCCTTTACCCCCTGA
>PLXM01000081.1 GCA_003153235.1 Rhodospirillales bacterium | reverse complement strand
TAGAGATCGGGTGCGACGATCTTGCCTGTCTGCCCGACCTGATAATCATTCGGGACAAATCCCGCATCGACGGCGGCACGGGACGCCCCGACAGCAGCCCCTAGTTTGTCGGCAAGGGCGTCGATCAGTTTGAAATTGTCACCGCTGCCCATGCCGCGTCCGCCGGAAACGATAATCTTCGCACTGGTGAGTTCAGGGCGCGCGGATTTTGTGACCTGCTGGCTGATGAAGCTTGTGAGGCCGGTATCGCCTGCGGAAGCTGTATTTTCAATGGCCGCGGAGCCGCCCGTGGCCGGCGCCGGATCGAAGGCGGTGGTGCGGATGGTCATGACCTTGATTTTATCCTTTGATTGGACGGTAGCGAAAGCATTGCCCGCGTAAATAGGGCGCACAAACGTATCCGCGCTCACGACACCGCTCACATCCGAGATCATCTGCGTATCCAGCAGTGCAGCCGCGCGCGGCAGCATATTTTTACCGGTGGTGGTGGAGGGTGCGAGAACGTATGTGTAGTTTGCACCCAGTTTTGCAACCAATGCAGCTAGATTTTCAGCCAGAAAATTCTTGTAAACCGCATCATCCGCCAGCAGAACTTTTTTGACATCTGCTATTTTAGCGGCTTCAGCTGCAACAGCGGCACAGCCTTGTCCCGCAACGAGTATCTCGATATCGCCCAGTTTTTTGGCGGCGGTGACGGCATTGAGCGTGGCGGGTTTCAGCTTGGCATTATCGTGTTCTGCGATAAGAAGGACAGCCATGTTAAATCACCTTTGCTTCTGTTTTCAGTTTGGCGACAAGTTCCGCCACATCCTTGACCTTGATGCCGGCCTTGCGCTTGGCAGGCTCATTCACTTTCAGTGTGACAACGCGGGGTGTCACATCCACGCCAAGATCGGCGGGCGCCATCATTGCCAACGGCTTCTGCTTGGCTTTCATTATGTTGGGCAGGGAGGCATAGCGCGGCTCATTCAGGCGCAGGTCGGTGGTGACGATGCAGGGCATTTTCAGGCTTAATGTTTCGAGTCCGCCATCAATCTCGCGCGTGACGTTGATCTGGTCGCCGACTTTTTCCAGCTTGGAAGCGAAAGTCGCCTGCCCCCAGCCGAGCAGGGCAGCGAGCATCTGTCCGGTCTGGTTATTGTCGCCATCAATTGCCTGTTTGCCGAGGATGATCATACCCGGCGTTTCCTTGGCCGCAATCGCCTTGAGGATTTTGGCAACGGCCAGAGGTTCGACATTGACATCCGTCTGCACAAGAATGGCGCGGTCAGCGCCCATGGCGAGAGCGGTGCGCAGCGTTTCCTGCGCCTGCGTCGGTCCGACGCTGACGACGACAATCTCTGTCGCGATGCCTTTTTCCTTGAGGCGGACGGCTTCTTCAACGGCGATCTCGCAGAAGGGGTTCATCGACATCTTGACGTTGGCGAGTTCTATGCCGCTCTGATCCGCCTTGACGCGAACCTTGACGTTGAAATCAACGACACGTTTAATGGGCACGATAATTTTCATATCTTATTCCTCAAATTAAAACCCCCGCAGAAGATGCCTAGAGACTAGCATTTCCGCGGGGGTTGATAAATAGCCCGTTTTAGAGAGTATTACTTCGCATCGCCTGTCGCGGCAGGTGCAGGAGCAGCATCGGTTTTTGCAGCCGGAGCAGCAGACTTGTCGGCATCGGCGGCAATCTGCATTTTGACGATCTTGTCAGGATTTGCAGGCGGCTCGCCTCTGCGGATCTTGTCAACGAATTCCATGCCTGAAGTGACTTTACCCCAGACGGTGTACTGGTTGTTCAGCGAGGAGTTGTCAGCGAACATGAGGAAGAACTGGCTGTCCGCGCTGTTGATGTCCTGTGCGCGAGCCATGCCGACAATGCCGCGTACGAAAGGTTCGGCGCTGAATTCAGCCGGGATGTTCTGACCGCTGCCGCCCATTCCTGTGCCTGTGGGGTCGCCGGTTTGCGCCATGAAGCCTTCAATCACGCGGTGGAAAACAAGGCCGTCATAAAAGTGCTTGCGGACGAGCTCCTTGATGCGTGCGACGTGCTTTGGTGCGAGGTCCGGGCGCATCTGGATGACGACGCGGCCATCCTTGAGGTCGAGATAAAGGGTGTTTTGAGGGTCCGAAGCAGGATCTGCGGCAAAAGCAGACGTGGCGATCATGCCAAGAGCGAGAACAAGCGAGAGAAGCAGTTTTTTCATGGGTACTTTCCTTTGGTTGTTTTAAGAAGCGAGAGAGAATTTAACGATAGTATCAGGATGATCCGGCGGTTCGCCGACGGCTATATTATCAACATGCTCCATGCCGTCAACAACTTGCCCCCAGACGGTGTAGTCGCCGTCCAGATGCGGTGTCGGGCCGAAGGTGATGAAGAACTGGCTATCGCCGCTGTCCGGGTTCATCGAACGCGCCATGCCGAGCGTGCCGCGAACGAAAGGCTCATCAGTAAATTCGGCTTTGATCTTCTTGCCGCTGCCGCCCATGCCGTTGCCATCGGGGCAGCCGGTCTGCGCCATGAAGCCTTCGATCACGCGGTGAAACTTGAGACCGTCATAATAGCCGCCCTTGATCAGTTCCTTGATGCGCGTGACATGGCGGGGGGCGAGGTCAGGGCGCAGCTTGATAGTGACTCGTCCCGACTTAAGATCTAGGTAGGCTGTCTCGTCTTTATCTGTCATAATATAACTCCGTGAATTGTTTATAAATATATACATTCCGGTCATTCCCGCGCAAGCCGGAATCTCGTAACATAGGGGCGGAGGGGTACATGAATCTTGTTATTTTTCTTTTGATCAAGACGCTGGACATATATCTCTGGCTTCTGATCGCCAGCGTTGTTATGAGCTGGCTGGTGGCTTTTGATGTCCTGAACATGCGCAATAAATGGGTTTATAAAGGCTGCAATCTGGTCAGCAGAGCTGTCAACCCGCCCATGCTTTATTTGCGCAAAATTATTCCGCCGCTGGGCAATATCGATTTCACGCCGATGATAGTGATGTTCGGCATTTATCTAATTCAGGGGTTCCTTTACGGTTTAATGAGGTAGTCGATGCAAATGACCAAGCAAAAAGAAAAACAGCAGCAGGCAAAAATCATAGATGGCGCGGTCTTGGCCCAGAAGCTGCGCGAGTCAATTGCGCGGCATGTCGAGGTGCTGGTGGACGATCACAAGATTCTTCCCGGGCTTGCGGTGATCATCGTCGGCGATGACCCTGCCAGCAAGATTTACGTCCGCAATAAGAAGAAACTGGCCGAGAAAGTCGGTATCCGCAGCTTCGTGCATGAATTGCCCAAAAACACGTCGCAGGATGAAGTGTTGAAACTGCTGAAGACACTGAACCAGCAAAAGAAAGTCCATGGTATTCTTGTGCAATTACCGCTGCCGAAGCAGATTGACACCGATACTATCCTGAAAGCTATTGATCCGGTAAAAGATGTTGACGGGCTGACAATAGAAAATATCGGACGCCTGACAAGCGGTATGCCGGGGCTGGTGCCATGCACGCCGCTGGGCTGCCTTCTGCTCATCAAGGAAGTAGAGAAAAACCTGACAGGGCTGCATGCGGTTGTTGTCGGCCGGTCGACCCTTGTCGGCAAGCCGGTGGCGCAGCTGTTGCTGCGTGAAAACTGCACGGTCACAATGTGCCATTCCCGCACACCGCAGCTTTCTCATGTCACGCGTCAGGCGGATATTCTGGTTGTGGCTGTTGGCAAGTCACGCCTTATCAAGGCTGACTGGGTCAAGCCGGGAGCCATTGTGATTGATGTCGGCATCAACCGGGGCAAGGATGATGCTATTTCTGGCGATGTTGATTTCGAAGCTGTATCGAAAGTGGCCGCTTATATCACGCCGGTTCCGGGTGGAGTCGGCCCGATGACGATTGCCTGCCTGCTCGGCAATACAGTTGTCGCTGCCTGCCGCCAGAACGAATTGACTGTGCCGCATATTAGCTAATGTGCATGACTTTCAAATCCGGGTCTTTCTTGATCGCGGAGAGCAGTTCCGTTGTCATTTTAAAGTGAAGTCTTGAAGCTTCACTGCGCTCTACAGCGTAACGAATGACAAAGACAACGCCCGTATTCGTGAATCTAAAGTGCGTCAATGGCACGGAGACATCCGTCTTGAAAGGGGAAACTTTTTGCAGGGCGGCTTCATGAAGCTGAATCTTTTCACTCTGCTCTTTATAGACGCGCTGCACGACTTCATTAAGCTTTTTATAAGCCAGGGCATGATCAATGTCTACGCCAAGGCTGATATCAATTTCGCTCCAGACGAAGTTTGTCCCCGGAGACTGACGGAAAAATGGTGTAGGCTGGAACAGGACCGAGTTTGAAAATCCGACAATGCGCCCGGTTGGCAGATATCCGGTATCAGATTTGTCCGTTTCCATCATGTAAAAGCGGAGCATGCCTATATGCGATATCTTGCCGGTGACGCCTGCAATCGTAATGTCATCGCCGAGCTGGATGTCCGATGTGCCAAAGAACTGGAAATAGGCGATCAGCGAGAGGATCATGTCTTTTGTCGCGAAAGCCACGCCGGCTGTCAGCAGCCCGGCAAAGGTGGCCAGGGAACCGAGGTCAGTAAAGAACGCAAGGAAAAGTATGATGCCGATGGTGATGGATAGCGTGACCTTGCGGATGACGCGCAACTGGTCCTTGCGCCGCTTGTCGACGACATAGCGCTTCGTTGCCTTGCGGGCCAGCAAGGCCAGCATCAGCGCAATGGCGATAGCCAGTCCCAGCATGGACAGCCGAAAAATAAGGTTACTTGTCAAATCTTTAATGTGGATATTGATGAGATCCACCCAGTCAGAGAGGTCATGCGTGCAGAGCTTGAGGGCCGTATTCGTCTGGCTTAAAGCGACGGCTACCTTTGAGAGTTTTTTCATGTCCGAGACAAGATCGTCATAGGTGGCTTGCGGTGGGGCTGCGGCTGCAGCGGGAGGTGTTTTGGTTGCCGTTGCTGCGAGTGAGGGTATTTTCGTGCCGGGCTGTTTTGTTTCGGGAGCCTTGGGTGCGGGAGCCCCGAGCGTCTGCCCCTCCTGCATGATATTTTTCAGGGCGTCGCGTATTATCTGCGAGCGGTCCTTATTGTCGTTCCACATATTCGTCGTATCATTCAGGAGCGCCTTGACAGCGCTTCTTGCCTGCATGAAGGAATAAATTTTAGTTGCAAGCCCGACGATGCCGTTCGTGGAGGAGGCAGCGGTGTTTTGCGCAGACGTATCGGGCGTGCCGGAAGCTGTTTTTTGTTGCGTGGCATCCACTTCCGAGATTGTGCCGGCCAGCTGGTTGATCTTATAGGGCAGGGTATCGTTCTCCTCGTTGGAAGAAACGCCGTTCGTCTCGGCGATCTCCTTGAGGACGTTTATATGCTCCTGCTCGAGCTTGATCAGTCCCGCCAGTCTTTCACGGTCTTTGTGCAGGGTCGCATGTTCTAACGCCGCTTGCAGTTGCTGTGTCTGCTGCACAGCCAGACTGATAGCCTTTTTGATGCCGATTTCCTTGGTGGCGTTTTCCACCTTTTCCTCGGTGACGGCGGGCTGCGGGAGCGCTATCGGCAGTATATCCACCAGGGCGCGTGCGAAGGTAAAGCTGCCGTCCAGGGCTGCAGCCGTATGCTGCTGCAGTGTGCTTTTGATGATCAGTTCGCGCGGTATTTCCGGCGAGGTGTCGAGGGTGACAGCCTGACGGTGCCACGAAATCATTTTCTCGAGATAAGGCAGAACGTCCTTTTCATCCATGATCGTGGGCAGGGCGGCAAGCGCCATGCCTCCCGCGAGCGTCAGGAAAACAAGAGTCGCCAAAAGGCTGTATTTGAATGAACGAAGCATTGCTCCGCCACTATATAACTATCGATCAGGTATGTTCAAGGAGTTTACCCGCGAGAACTTCCATGCTGTCGTGCGGGCGCATGCGCCGCGCCTGTGCGGGAGTTATAAGCGGATAGTGGCGGGATTGATCAAGGTCCCAGGCAACATCCCAGCAGGATTCACTGTTTGTCACCCATAAAGCGGGGTCCTGCCGCCGCAGGTCGAAGGGAACGGAATAGGAGCGCAGCGAAATGCGGTTGGCGTCCGACACATATTCATGCAGATACGACATCGCCAGCTCGCGGAGGTTGCGGTAGACCGGGTCGCGCCAGCGCAGCCAGACATGGTTGCTCTTGGAGATGGCGCCCCAGAACCCGCGGTGGCGGAACAGGGTGACCACATGGTCACAATCGCCCTTGGCTTTCATGTCCATGAGCAGGGGCGGCTGGCCGTTTATCCACAGCGCTGCCGCTGCTACAAAAGCCGCTTCTATGCAGTGGGCGTGGTCTTGCCGCAGGACTTCCCTGACGGAGAGACAAGTATCGCCGGCGAGTTCCTTGTTGCTTTTGAGGGAGCTGATATAATCCTGAATTTTCTCCGGCGTCCGCAGACGCACGAGAATGGCCATTTCACTGCTTGTGAGGCCGAGCTTCTGCCCTAATGAGAGGTTCTTCTCTATCATCCTTATAAGGATATTCCGCCGCGCGATTTCTCACAAACAGAATAAGATTCACATAATATATAAATATTTCAAAGAGTTAATAAGAACAGAAGTAACTAGATACTTAAATAACCATTATTTATATTCATAACTATTTATTGACATTATTATGTGAATCAATTATACATATTATCCAATATTTAAAGGTTCGAAGCAGCAGAATCTGCTCGATACAAGATGGAGAAAACATATGGCTTTTGGAAAAAATAAGGCTAAAGAGCCAGAAGCAAAAGGACCGACAGCCTTTGAAATTGGCAAGAGCGGAACGGTAGAAGAATTCACCGCGGCAAATAAAGAAGCATTCGACCTGAAGATGGGTGCAAGACAAGAAGAGCTGCTAAAGGGTGCGGTCAGCGCCTTCCTTGAAGGCAATCCCGAGAATGTTCAGGAGATGATAAAAAACCATGATTCATTCAAGATTTATAGCTGGCCATCAACTAACAAGGACATGGCTACGGAGGCGCTCTTTCAGGTCACTAAAGGCAGCAGCGATCCAGGGTCTATTATCGAGCTTGCGTTGCTGAATGTCGCTGAAGACAAGAAGCAGTCAAATCTGGAGCACAGGCTTTTTAATGCCATCTACTATGGTATAGGCGATGAAGCTTTCGTCGGGAATCTGCTCAAAGCGGGTGCTCCGGCAAACGGTGTGTCTAGTCAGGGCTTCGCTGGTTATATGCTTGCAGGTGCGATAAGTAATTCCCGATCGCCGGCTGTTGTCGAGGCTCTTTATAAGAATGGCGCCAGTTTTAAGGATGCGCTTTTTATGATGCAGGCTAACGATTTTAAAGAGGAAACCATCAAGAGACTGAAAGTCTATCGCGAAAATATAACCGGTGAGCCTGCGATGATAGAAGTGACGCCGGAAACAATGCAGCAACTGATGGAAATGGTCAGTGATCTGACGAAGGAAGTTAAAGATCTGAAATCTTCCGCTGCTAAACCTGCTGTCAACTCAGCAGAAAACAGGCGCTCAGTGCCGACACTTTAAATATAAAAATGGAGAAAACATATGGCTTTTGGAAAAAATAA
>PLXM01000211.1 GCA_003153235.1 Rhodospirillales bacterium | reverse complement strand
AATACTATGGACCAGATTATTACCAATATCGACAATATTATCCTTGGCTTTGTGCAGGGGTCTTTCGGCAGCCTGACCTCTGCAGTGCAGACCTTCTGGAATCTGATGTTTACGGTCTTTATCGCCTTCTACGGCTATAAAATATTTATCAGCGGCAAGTTCTCCGCTCCTGACCTGATCATCCATTGCGTTAAAATGCTTCTCGTGCTGGCGCTGGCAACGCAGTGGAACGCTTTCTTCATGTTTGTCTACAGTATGGCGACTAACCTGCCCTCGGATATTGCGGGCCAGATCATGCAGGCCGCATCGAACAGCCTTGGCGCACAAGCCCAGGCCGCCACGGTCGCCAGCGCCAATACCGCCTTGGGACAGTTCTACGACCGGTCTTTAACAGTCTACTCCAATCTGCTGGAAGGCGCAGGATGGGGACATGTCGCTCTTTATATATATGCCGGTGCCGTCTTGCTCGGGGCACTGGCCTTTACCGGCTATGCAACCATGCTGATTATTCTCGCCAAGCTTGCGGTCGCCGTCATCCTGGCCGTGGGTCCGGTATTTATACTTCTGTATATCTTCCATGACACACGCAAGCTGTTCGAGGGCTGGCTGCGCACGCTGCTGAACTATGCCATTGTTCCCATTTTCGTTTACGGCTTGCTCGCCTTGTTGCTGGCGATCACTGCGCCGCCGCTGGCTTACCTTGAAACCCATAGCGGCGTCTACGACCAGTTGACCACAGCGGTTGGTCCCTTTCTCGCTACCACGTTTATCGCCACGCTGCTGCTCATGCATCATGGGTATTGCGGCCAATATCACCGGCGGGGTTTCCCTGTCCACGATGGGTGCCGTGAGCAGGCTGGTCGCAGGGGCCAAAGGCGTGATCGGGACTGGCAAAGCCGGCTTTAAGTTCTATGAAGGCGTACAAACCTACAATAAAAAGGTCAAGGACCATCGCGAATCCCTGAAAAATTCCCCCAGCAATATAGGATCAAACACATGATACAAGCCCTGTCCAAACTACGCCTCATACCGGCAAACCAGACGGGAAAGGTTCCCGCTGGGAAGGCGCCCGCAGGGAGCCTCCCACTGGCACAACAACCCGCAGGCAAGAGCGCGCCGAAAGACAGCCTTGAGCAATACTTCGCCGACGCCGAGACCTGGGATCAGGAGATATTCGCCAACACCAGCCTCTCCAGAAACCGCGCCTGGCTGGTAGCCTTCTTCTGCATGGGGACGACGACGCTGGCTCTCCTGTCCCTTGTTCTGCTGCTGCCACTCAAAACTTTTGCGCCTTATGTGGTCACAGTGGACAAAAGCACCGGCTACGTCGAAGTCACCAAAGGGCTCTATGAAGGCAACCTGACGGTTGACCAGGCCGAGACAGAGTCCAATCTGGTGCGCTATGTCAGCACACGGGAGTCCTATAACCCCTCCGTCCTGCGCGAGAACTACAGTTTTGTCACGCTGATGTCCACAGGGACGGCCCTCAGCGAGTTCCAACGGCTGTGGGATGGCAAGAACCCGGATAACCCCAGCGTACAGATGGGGACAAAGGCGGGTATCACCATCAAGATCAAGTCCGTCTCGTTCCTGAATGAAAGAACTGCCGCCGTGCGCTTCTTACGCGAATATCATGCCGACGGGCAGATCAAGACAAGCGACTGGAACGCCGTGGTGGATTTCCGCTATGTCAGTGAGCCGATGAAGATGGAAGACCGCTTCCAGAATCCGCTTGGCTTCCAGGCCATCAGCTACCGCGTTAATCCCGAAGCCCGGGAAGTTGAAACCACCGCACCTGAAACCATGCCCCCTAAACCTGTGGGACAGCCCGCAACACCGGAACCTCAACCTATGGAGAATAATAATGAACAGTAAAAAACTTACCCTTATCGGACTGCTGTTGTTGGGCTTTACGGCTATCCGCCCCGCCCTCGCCGATCAAACCCCGCAGGACGGCATAGTGGACGCGCGCGTCAAGATCGTCGCTTATCATGACAACGATGTCTACAAGCTGAAAGGCCACTATGGCTTTACCACCCTGATAGAGTTTGGCCCGCACGAGAAAATAGAAACAACTGATATTGGTGATAAAGAGGCCTGGCAAATATTCAGGCTCAATCGCGGCAATCTGTTGCTTATAAAACCACTGTTACAGAATGCCGATACCAATATGAACATCCTGACCAACCAACATATATACAGCTTCCGGCTTGCCGCCGAAAAGGCCGCCTCGGCAGATGCCGATGATCTGGTATTCCATCTGCGTTTTACCTATCCTGACGACAAGGATGCGGGCATTACCAATTACACGGCGCCTGAGGAACCTGTCGCAAGCGCAAGTCCGGTCTTCGACCCTAAAACCCTGAACTTCAAATACTCTTACTCAGGTGCGAAGTCGTTGCAACCGGAGCGGGTGTTTGATAACGGCAAGTATACGTATTTCCAGTTTAAGACGCTGGACTCCACACCTGCCGTGTTTCTGGTGGATGAAAAGGGCAATGAAAGCATCGTCAATTTTACCACACAAGGCCCCTACCTTGTTGTCCAGCGCACCGGCAGGCAGTTTACCTTGCGCGACGGCGATATCTCAACCTGCATCTTTAATGAGGCCTATGTCCGGCCCACCGGCAAACAGAGCACGCCCGCACCGCTCAACACAATCAAGCCCAAGAAAACCGCCAGCAAAAAATCCGGCAATACCCCCGATCTGTTTTCACTGAGCTGGTTCAAGAACCTGACGCCAGTGCCGGCCAGTAACGTGACTTACAACCAGTAAAGGAATTGCCATGAGTACAACAGACAATAATGTGCCGGAAGGTAACCCGGCGGCAGAGACGACCGCCGGAGGTATTCCTGCCGACCGCGGTTCTCCCGGCTTTGCCAGGATGAACGACAGCCAGAAACTCATTGGTGCGTTCTTTATCGGCCTGACGGTCACTGTGGTTGGTCTTGCATTTCACAGCGGCGCTAACAAAAATACGCCCAAACCCCTAACCACCTCCAAAGAAATTCCCTTCAGGAGCCCCGCTAATGCCGCGCCTTATATCGCGACAGATTCCGTCCATTCATCTCAAAACACCGACCAACTGGCGGTGCAGGAAAAGATGGCCCTGCAGCAAACCGCGCTGCAAATGGCTCTCGACGAGCAAAAGAGACAGGAAAAGCGCAACCAGTCTTCGCAGGTGGTTTTTGATTTATCGACGCCAAATGAAGGACAGACTGCGAGCGAGGGGTCGATGCCAGGTGAGGCGTCTGTGCAGAACGTAGTACCCGCCAACACAGCCGTTCCTTCATCTCAGGCTCCATTTCAGGCAACGATGGCAGGGGGTGCAATACCCAATAACGGGAATGCGTCCACGATTTCCAGCACTCCGGGTTCTTCCGCCAACACCAGCGACCCGAATCTCGCTTTCGCCGCCCAGAATGCTGACAAGAGCGTTGAAACTGCTCAGGCCAGCCAGCTACATAACCTCCATACCCTGATCGCCCAAGGCGCGATGATCTCCGGTATCCTCGAAACCGCCATTGAAAGCGACCTGCCTGGCATGACGCGCGCCATCGTCAGCGAGAATGTCTATTCCCTTGATGGTGCGGAACTGCTGATCCCCGAGGGATCGCATCTGATCGGCCAGTACCGCTCCGGCCTTGTCAACGGCCAGAGCCGTGTGTTTATCATCTGGACACGCCTTATTCGTAACGACGGCGTCAGTATCAATGTCGGCTCCTATGGTACCGATGAACTGGGCCGCTCCGGCCTTGCCGGCGATGTGGATACGCATTTCTTCGAGAGGTTTGGCTCCAGCGTCATGCTCTCGATGGTTGACAGCGGACTTCAGGCAGTTGCCAACTCCAACAACAAGGCNNATCGCGCTACAGAACTCCATCAATATCCCGCCAACCATCAATATCGATCAGGGGACGCGGATTAATGTGTTCGTTGGCAAGGATCTGGATTTTTCAAAGGTCGGTGGCATCCGACAGGAAGAATATGCACAAGCGGAGGACGAACCGGATGCGCAGTAAAGAACATCCCCTCATGCGGAACATGGAGCATCCCATGATGCGGGGCAAGGAGCATCATGGCCTGCAGGCTGACAACGATAAAGTCATAGCCTTAAACCACGGCGTCTATCTCAACCGCAACCTCGATATATTCCGCGAATTTCTTGACGATCCCACAATCTCGGAGATTTGCGTTAACAGGCCGGGAGAGGTCTGGATCGAGCGCATGGGGATTCCATCCATGGAGCGAATAGGAAACGATGCCATTACGCCCGATGTCTTGCAAACCCTCGCCCGGCAGATTGCACGGGTTTCCAGCCAGCAAATAAATGACGAGTGTCCGCTGCTGTCGGCATCGCTGCCGTCCGGCGAGCGGGTGCAAGTTGTTTTGCAGCCTTTGTCTCGGCATGGGATCGCTTTTTCAATCAGGAAACAGGTTACGCGAAATATGAGCCTTGATGACTACGCCAAAGCAGGGGCATTCGAAGCTATAGAACTTGTTACAGACAGGCAGAAAGGACAGGACGACCAGCACCTACGCATGCTGGCAGAGAAAAGGGACTTCCGCACCTTTATCGGCGACGCTGCCAAAGCCAGAAAGAACATCCTGATCTCCGGCGGGACATCCACCGGCAAAACCACCTTCCTCAATGCCATCCTCAAGGAAATCGATCCCGACGAGCGTATCCTCACCATTGAAGACACGCCGGAAGTATTGCCGCCGCACAAGAATCATCTATCGCTGATCGCCTCCAAAGGTGGACAGAGCGCGGCCAAAGTTACCATTCAGAATTTGCTGGAGGCAGCGTTGCGCCTGCGCCCCGACCGTATTCTTCTCGGAGAATTGCGCGGCCCGGAAGCTTATACCTTCCTGCGCGCCGTCAATACCGGACACCCCGGTTCCCTTACGACCGTTCACGCCGATACGCCCCACGGCGCTCTTGAACAAATCGGCCTGATGGTCATGCAGGCTAATCTCGGCCTGCGTCACGATCAGGTGATGGACTATATCAGGTCCATCGTCGATATCGTTATTCAACTCAAGCGCATTGGCGGCAAGCGCGTTATCTCGGAGGTATGGTATCCATGAAAGACTTTATACTCGACAAGAAACTCTATATTGCGGGCGGCACCATTGCCCTCGTCGCTACGTCCTATGTGGCATCGGTAGCACTCTACCTTTGGCTGCGGCTTGACCCGGATTTGGCAAGGCCGTGGACGGCCTGGTATTTTCTCAATGACGCTTACTTTCAGAAGAGCGCCTTGTACTCGCTTGCAGTGCCGCATGCGCTGCTGCTGGGCTTTATTATTTTCCTGTGCTGGGAATGGAAACCAACATACATTTCTGGAGCGCGTTGGGCGTCATGGATGGACCTCAAGAAAGCCCACCTGCTGCAAAAGGGCGGACTATTGCTCGGCAAGTTCAGAGGCCAGTATCTGCTCAATGACGACCCAACTCATGTTATGGTGATCGCGCCGACAAGGTCGGGAAAAGGCGTGGGGCTGGTCGTTCCCAACCTTCTTCTGTGGGAGGACTCTTTTATATGCCTCGATATCAAGCAGGAGAACTACAAGAAAACCGCCGGGTTCAGGAAGTCTCTTAATCACGGCGTCTTTATGTGGGCGCCTGTCAGTCCCGATATGCGCTCGCACTGCTATAACCCGCTCGATGCGGTCAGCAAGAACCCTCACAAGAAAATCAGCGATGTGCAGGCTATCGCTAAAATCCTTATCCCCGACCCTAACTATGGGGATGATTTCTGGGCGTCAGAAGCCCGCTCACTTTTTGTTGGACTGGTGCTGTATGTCCTGGATTCCCCGAAACTTCCTTCTACGATTGGCTCTGTCTACAGGATGCTGGGTGCGGAAGCCGATCTTGGCGATATCTGCCGCCAAATCGTCCAGTCCCACCCTGAACTCCCCTCCGGCGGTCAAAAAACGCTGATGAGCTTCGCCAACAAGGTGGAAAAGGAACGCTCCGGCGTCAAATCCAGTCTCGACAAGGCGCTGCACCTGTGGACCGAACCAGCGATAGATGCCGTAACCTCAAAGAGCGACTTCTCGCTTTCTGACCTTCGCAAGAGGAGGATGGCTATCTACGTCGGCGTCCCTACCGGAGAGATTGGCCGTGTGGCCCCGCTGCTGCGGATATTCTTCGACCAGGTCATCAATACCCTCTCCATGAAGGAACCGGATGAAACAGAACCACGTAAAGTCCTTATCCTGTTGGATGAATTCCATATGCTGGGAGAGATGACCTCAATGACCACAGCCTTTACCCTGCTTGGCGGCTTTGGCTGCCGGGTCATGGCCGTTGTGCAGGGCCTTAAATGGCTGGATGTGGTCTACGGCAAGGACAAACGCGACGGCATTCTCTCCAGCTGCGCGCATCAGGTGTTCTTCGCTGCCAACGATCTTGAGACAGCCTCTTATATCAGCCAGTCCTGCGGCGATCAAACTGTGAAATCCGTCTCCGTCTCAAGAAAGAAATCCTTTAAGTACGAGGCGCCGAACGAAACCACCGGCCAGACGAACCGTCCTCTCATCTCCAAAAGCGAAGCGCGCATGATACCCGGAAACAAACAGGTCATGATCGTCGAGAAAAGCCGGCCTGCTCTTGTGAAGAAGATTGTCTACTACAAGGACAAGAACTTCACGGATCGTCTTCTGCCCCCGCCAAAAGTGCCGCTGCTGGAAATAAAAGACCACAAAATCCCGCAGTTCAATACTAAAAAGAAAGCAGCGCCAAAAGCTGAGGACAGCGAAGATGACGCGCAAAGGGTACTGCCTTTGAAGGATGCGCCAAAGGATAAGCCAAACCTGAATGATATAATGGAAAAGGGGCAGAAGCCCTCTTCCAGAAAACCAAAACAACCGGGGCCTGGGGATTCTACAGGGAGAGATCGGGAGGCGAAGGAATAATCGTAAATCATATGGTATAAATTCGTAAAGCAGAGAAAATGCGGGTGGTTCAGGCTATCCGCATTTTTTCATCTCACTTGAATACGTGGGATGTTATGAGCAATAGTCGATGTAGCCACAGGACTGCTGTTTTGTTTTCTGGCCTATCCCTAGAATGCAAATCATGGAACTAATTGAATATTTACAGCGAAGGCACGACTCCCGTCATAAAACGGCTGCATATCAATCGGCAATTGCGCTGCTCGCTGTACAGCATGTTAATGCTATCCGTCCGTGGAACTCTTTTTTAATCCAGATCGTTTGTCGTTTGAGGTGAAGATATTAAATGGACAATATTTCTCAGGCTCCTGTAAAGGCATTTATAAGCCAAGTCCCGTCTCCCAGGAGCAGGCTCACCCATGAAGTCATGGAACATATGTTTTCACAGATGCAACCCAGCTTGCAATCTACACGTACAGAGCCATCTTTTTCCCTGCAAGATGGGACAAAATTCTGGATACGGGCTTTATCACCGCCTAAGAAAAATGAAGGCGAACCGGAATTAAAATACAGCTTCTTTGTCCGATTTGAAGATGGCGCTTCAATTGACCATATGAAATTTATGGTCAGTTACGTTGGAGATGAGCTGGATATGAACACAGATATTAAACGTTATATCAAAAAAGTTATGGACCACGCCGTTACCATGGATGATCAGGGTATAGACGGAGACCTATGCTTTGCGATGTTTGCCGTTACAGCAGAACTAAAAAAATACATGACTAAATCAATCGTTTCACAAGCGCCTTGCCAGCCAGCCAGCCAGCCAGCCAGCCAGCCGCAAAAGTACCCGGAAGACTGGTAACGTCAACAGCTTTGACGAACAAAAGGTAGACCGGTTTCATTTTCATTTGATCCGACCTCTCTGAGGCGGACGAGCCGTCTTGATCGGATCAACGGCGGTTGCCGGGGCGGCGGGTTTGAGCGAAAAGAGTCTATTAAATTCGTCTAAGTATCCGAGGACGATGGCGATTTCCAGCAAGGAGTCGATTGATATCTGCCCCGTTTTCTCAAACCGCTTGATTGTGCCGGTTGATATACCAGTTCGGCGCGCAAGCCCTTCCTGGCTCAAGTTTAGTGCAAGACGAAGCGCCTTCACGCGTGCGGCTACCCCCCCCCCGCTTTCCACAAAACTTCCCTGCTGCATCTTATCCTCCGTTCTTCACAAAATAATCATGCCGCAGAGTATAATTCAAGGGGCTTGTTCAGGGGTTCCTTAAAGGATTCAATCAAGCCTGCGAGAATATCCATGCCATCTATTTTCTCTTGTGAGATTTTCTTATCATTGCGTAGAAAATCAATACAGCCCTTGATTTCTGCGAGGGAATATATTTGTGTTGGTTTCATTTTTCCCTCCTATATTTCTTCATTATAAATCAAACGACGATTCGACGCCAATAGATTCATGAAAAGTCAATTTTATTTGGAATGTTTTTTAGACGCGCTGATATTTTTTAGACGGGCGTTTCATCTTCAGGAACAAATGGTGCCGTTCTCATCATAGATTTCCCATCGGACTTTCTTTCCATCATATACCCGCTCATAAAATCCAAATTCATCTGTGCCGACAGTATCCTTAGCTGTGTAGTGACCTGGCAAAATGTTCCCGTGTAAAGGGTAGCCTTTCCAAATTAAATTTCCATCGGCATCAAACGCTGTTGCGTAATCAACCTCACTAAATGAAATTTCATTACCTTTGCGTGCCGTTACCTTTATGTGTGACGCCCCTTTAAAAACCAAATGCCGATCAACATACCAAGGTAAAATCGCTACATTATCGCCATTCGCTGCCATCCTGACGGTCGGATAAATAATCCCACCAAATCGTAGTGCCGAATCTTGTATTTCACCAAGATGCTGCTCGGCAATCGCTGTCGTCAATTTGTAAAAACTCTTATCTTCCCGCATAAATTCATTATTATAAAATGCTCTGATTTCAAAATGGGGATCAGAATCGCTTATTTTTTTTAATTTTGCCGCCATTTCTTCTTCGGATAGTAAATCCAAACTGAATGTATCTATACCGTCTTCTCTTTTTCCCCATTTTGGACATATGCGTGTTGATCCCATGCCTTTAAAAACCGACTCTGTATATCCAATGTTACTCACAATCAACGTAGCTGTGTTTTGCCAATTACTCAGTATGAATTCAGCGCCTTCGGAAACATTAAGTTCATAAAAGACTATTTCTTTTACGTCAGAGCAGTAAAAGACAGGAGAATTTTCCCTGTTTGCTCGTCCCGCTGGAACACCTGTCTTTCGATACGATAAATCAGAAATTTTTATTGGGTCTGTTTTCTTAAATCCCGTATTAAAAAAACGCCCTCTATAAAAAAAGGAATTTGCGGCGATAACGGGTGAAACAATTTTTATTCCTCGCTGATAAGGGTCTACGATTGCTTTGATCTCGTCAATGCTTAGAGAATCAATCTGCGAGTGTAATTTCTTAATATCTTCCTTAAAGCCCACGGTTCACTTCCCCTCAAGAATATCGCGTCATCGCTATCATGATGAGCTATTTGGATAGCAATAGTGCCTTGATTTTTTTAATACTTTAACAGCTTCATAAAAACTTTCTGGGGGCTCAACTCCGCTGCTGAGAGAAACTAAAGTTGGAATACATTGTGTCGTTTTTAAACCCGCTGACATTGCAAGGTTCGCTTTTCCTAAAGGATATCTGACTGTTTCTCCTATAGCCTCGTTTGCGCTAACCTTAAGTTCTTTCAGGATTCTATACATGAACCTGTAAACAAGATCAGCATATATGTGTGCCTCTTCACTTGAGGGGATGTATCCTCTATGAATTACGTCATTACGAAATTTTGAAACCTTTACTGTTTCACTGCCTTGTTTAATGTTTTCGTCGTAGATAAAGGATTTTATCGGAGATTTCGTTTCAATCAGATACATAAATAAAAAGACGCCCAGTTGACGCTCTGACTGCATTGAGACTGACTTCCACGCGCTTTCTATATCAGCGTCTTTAAGCTTCATTTTTCTACAGATGACTTCAACGTAGAACTGAAAAAATCTTTCTAGAGAAGCTGCTATTGTGGCGACAGACTCCCGAAAATATCCATCAAGCAGAGCAAGCGAGCCCATATCAAAGAGCATTTCAAATTTTAGTTGCTGAACCATGATTGTAAATTGATGCCCAAGTTCGCATGTTAGGTCATAAACACCATCATCACGCATCTCGGCATGTACAAAAACATTATCTGCCTTCCCCGTTAAAAGACAATTTAAACATGTGGTCTGTATTTTCATTTTACCTCGGATTGAGCACTTAATAGTTAACGAGTTTATCTATAGCCACCCAGTGCCCCTGATCCTAACCCGTATGCTAATAATGCAGATAAACTCTGTGATTTTCTGACTTGCTCTTGCAGCCAATTGTTCATGACGACATTCACGAGGTTTACCTCGTATTGTAAAATCGT
>PLXM01000131.1 GCA_003153235.1 Rhodospirillales bacterium | reverse complement strand
AGCCGTATTCCTGAAAGCTCTGCGAGTAATCGAAATTCTGCACGGTCTCCAGCATTGCCTTGCGCACAACGGACCATGCGCCATCCGCCGCAATCACAGCTTCGGCTTTCAGTTTTTCAATGTCGGGAACCGTGAGCGTTTCGTTGAATATGATATTTACATTATTGCATGAACCCACCGCCTCAAGTAAAACCTTGTTCAACAGCCCGCGCGAAGCCGCGTAAATAACTTCATCTTCTTTCTGCCCATAGGGCAGGAAAGACGTTTTACCCTCGATATCATGGATCATCCGCCCGCGCATCGGGATGGCTATTTTCATGACTTCGGCTTTCAGGCCGACTTCCTCAAGCGCGCGCAATCCCCGCGCTGTGACGGCAAGGTTGATCGACCGTCCCGCCGGAACATCGGCACGCCGCATATCCGGACGACGCTCATGCAGCGCGATATCAAACCCTTTTTTTGCCAGATAAACCGCCATCAAGGGGCCGACGAGTCCGCCGCCGACAATATGAACCGTCATGCTGCCTCCGCGAATATTTTAGAGAACCGGTAAACATCCATAAATGTATTATATAGCGGCACGGGTGCAACGCGGATACAGTCCGGCTCGCGCCAGTCGCAAATCACGCCTGCCGCTGTCAACGCCTCATACGGCTTTTTACTTTTTGTGCGGATAGAAAGCTGGCAGCCGCGCTGTTCCGGCGCAGACGGTGTCATGATCTCCGCTTTGCCCTCCAGCAGAAACGCAAGATAGCCGGTGAGCAGCTCGCTTTTCTTGCGCAGGTTCTCCATCTTCGCTTCATAGAAAATATCCAGCGATGCCTTCAGCGGTGCCATGCCGAATATAGAAGGATTGGACAACTGCCAGCCTTCCGCGCCGGGGATAGCCTTGAAATCCGGGCCCATCTTGAAGCGGCTCGCCTTATCGTGCCCCCACCATCCGGCAAAGCGCGGCAGCGACGCGTCATCCGCAAAACGCTCATGCACAAAGCATCCCGCCACGCAGCCGGGTCCGCCGTTGAGATATTTGTAGCTGCACCACGCCGCAAAATCGACATCCCAATCATGCAGTTTCAGGAGCGCATTTCCGGCAGCATGCGCCAGATCAAACCCGACAATGCAGCCTTTTTTGTGACCCGCCTGTGTAATCTTCTCGATATTGAACAACTGTCCGGTGTAATAGTTGACGCCGCCGAGCAGGATCAGCGCAATGCTATCCCCTTCCCGTTCCAGCAGCGCTTCGATGTCCTCGCCCGTTTTCAGCTCCACCAGCGACGTTGCCGGATCAAAGCCGTGAAATAAAATCTGCGATTTAACAGCATATTGGTCGGATGGAAACGCGCCGCTCTCGATCAGGATTTTATACCGCGTTTTTGTCGGGCGGTAAAATGACACCATCATCAGGTGCAGGTTGACTGTCAGGTTATTCATCACCACAACTTCGATTGGCTTCGCGCCGACGACATGCGCCATCTGCTGCGTCAGGAACTCGTGATAGTCTCGCCATGGATGCTTGCCCTTGAAATGCCCCTCGACACCAAGGTTTTTCCAATCGTCCAGTTCCTGCTTCAGCGCATCAGCAACAGTAATCGGCTGCAAGCCGAGAGAATTACCGCAGAAATAAATGCTGTCCTCGCCGCTTTTAGTCTTCGGGATGTGGAATTTCTTCCGGTATCCCGACAGCGGGTCGGTGGCATCCATCTTTTCAGTAAAAGCTGCGCTATTCTCGTATTTCATCGCTTCACCTTATAAAGCACAGGCCGGCTCGGCGCGGCATCGGCCTCAAAGGCGGCCACCTGCAGGTTGAGAAGATAGTGCCCATCCCTCACCCGCTCCGGCACATAGACAAGCTCGGTAATCGTTTTTTTCTTGGCATTTTTCTGCCAGAAAATATGGTGTGCGGTCAGCTTGGCGTCATCGACCTTATCCACAGAAGGAAAATCCACAAGCAGATGCTGTACACCCAACTTAACGATATGATGCATTGCATCAGCCGTCAGGTACGGCGGTTCGTTTTTGCTGTAATTGCGCGTCGCCTTTGCCTTGCTGTTGGGCAAGGTGCGGACGACCAGAGCCTCGATGGGCTCAAGTTTCTTCAGCATAGCACCTGTAATCAAGCCGTTCTTCGGCGTGACCGTCACCAGCGTCACCATAATCAAGCCGACATTCGGCACTGAAATACGTTCCTTCGTGATATGCCCGACGCATTCGGTATGCGTGCCGTTCAGGTGCGGGCTGAAGGTATAAACCTCGCAGTTGCAACTGCCGCCATGACGCACATCACCGACAAAGCTACCCGCTTTATAGGCATGGCGTTTGGCCGGCGGACCATCAAAGGCAACTAATTGTTTCTTGCCAAACGATACTGGAATGGAAATATCTATAGGATTTTCTAAATCTATATTCTGCAGCTTCAGCATCCAAGCCACTCCTTCGCGGTGCCGGAGAGCAGGCGTTCACGCTGCCCTTTTGTGATATCCAGATGCTCGATCATATGACCGGGGTAAATTTTCTTCGTGCCAATCGTGTCCAGCTCACCCAGCGGATAAGGATAGTCTGACCCCATGGCAATGCGCTCCACACCCATCAGCGACATCAGCATTTGCAAGATGTGCGGGTCGTGCGTCAGCGAGTCGACGTAGACGCCGCACTTTTTGATTGTTTCATAGGGATCAAGTTTTGATGCTTTCGCAAATAAGTCTGGGCGGCAATAAGCGCCATGTGCCAGTCGACCCAAGAGCGCCGGGAACGCGCCGCCGCCATGGGCATACATCACGCGCAGCTTTGGCAGACGCTCATGCACGCCACCACAGCGCATGGAGTCAAACGCCAGCGCCGTTTCCAGCCCCATGCCGAGCAGCCATGGCCGCCAGTTGCGGTTTGCATTCATGCGTCTCTTCAGCCTCTCTTCCGTCGGCGACATAAACCCGCCCCACGGATGGATGAAGACGGCCATATCCATCGCCGCAGCCGCTTCAAAAACCGGGAACAGCGACGGATCATCAAGATCCATACCGTTGATGTTCGAATTGATCTCGACCCCGCGCATACGCATGCCCTTAATGCGCTCCAGCTCCTTGATCGCTCTGTCAGGAAAGCGCATTGGCAACGCGCCAATAGCGGCAAAACGTTTGGGGAATTTTGCTACAGTCGCGGCATTGTCATCATTCAGGATTTTGCAAATCTCGGCAGCATCTTCCGCCTTGTCCGCATAATCCGGAATCATCATTGGCGTCGGCGATAGCACCTGCATGGTAACGCCATGTTCATCACATTCTTTAACACGCACGGCTCCGCTGTATGAATTTTCCTCAACCTCGCGCTGCACCTCGCCCTTGCTGTTGACCATCTCGGCGCAGCAAGGCTTTGTCTTATGTGCACGCACACGGATAAAATCGGCATAATGGGTGAAGCGTCCGAGCGCATCGAACGTCTCCGGCGACGTGACAGTATGCGTATGGACGTCCCATTTCTCCATTATTTACGGCTCTCCGGTAATGGCATGACGTAGTCGCACTTCTTGCAGGTGCGGGCCTCCTGACTGTTCCAGAAGCGGTCGAACAACGGCGGCAGATCCTTGACGATACTTTTCAGCGGCACAAATTCTTCATGCAGCTTGGTGTGGCATTTATCGCAATACCAGAGGAAACCGTCCAGCTCCTCCGGCTGGCGTTTGCGCTCGATCACGAGGCCGACCGTATTCGCCTGCCGCTGTGGCGAGTGATGCACATGGGCGGGCAGGAGGAACATCTCACCTGCCTTGATTGGAATATCTTTCGGATTTCCGTTTTCCATCACGCGCAGAACCATATCGCCCTCGATCTGGTAGAAAAATTCCTCGCCCGGATCATCGTGATAATCCTTGCGCGTGTTCGGGCCGCCAATGGCCATGATAATAAAGTCGCTGTCTTCAAAAACCGTCTTGTTACAAACCGGCGGCTTCAATGCAGCGCGGTTTTCTTCGACCCACTTCATAAAATTGAACGGAGGAAGCATTCTATTTCTCCTTTACGGCAGCGATGCACTTCAGCTCAATTGCTATCGGTGTCGGCAGGCAGTTTATTTCCAGCGTCGTCCTACAGGGCGGGTCATTGGCAAAATATTCCGCCCAGAGCTTGTTATAAATGGGGAAGTCCGCCTTCATATTTGTCAGGTAAACAGTGACATCGACCAGATCGTTCCATGTCACGCCAGAAGCCTCGAGGATATTTTTAACATTCTCGAAAACGCTGTGGCACTGCGCGGCGATATCGTAAGAAACGATATTTCCCTGCGCATCCAGCGTAACGCCAGGAATTTCCTTACTGCCTTTTTTGCGCGGCCCGACGCCCGAAAGAAATAACAGATTACCCACACAGCGGGCATGAGGATAAAGCCCCACCGGTTCTGGCGCCCCATCTGAATTGAAAACTCCTGAATTTATAGCTTTCATGCAACCCTCGAAATTGTTTTTTCTTCGGTAAAAAACTCCATCGCACGCCGTCCGCCTTCGCGGCCGACGCCCGATTTTTTGACGCCGCCGAAAGGCGTATGGAGATCGCGCACGTTCCAGCAATTAACCCAGACAATGCCGCTCTCGATTTTGGCGGCAACGCGCTTGGCGCGGGCATCGTCTTTTGTCCAGACGGAAGCGGCAAGGCCATATTCCGTGCTGTTGGCAAGCGCCACGGCCTCTTCTTCAGTTTTGAAAGGTATCAGCGTTACCACGGGGCCAAAAATTTCTTCCTGATTGGTGCGGCAGTTTGCAGGCAATCCCTCAATGATAGTGGGCTCGATAAAATAGCCGTCCTTGCAGCGGCCATCAACCATACGGCGCTGACCGCCGACCAGGATCTTTCCGCCTTCCTTCTGGGCGAGATCAATATAACCCAGCACTTTTTCCATGTGCGTTTTGGAAACCATCGGGCCATGCTGCGTGCCGGATTCCAGAGGGTCACTGATTTTTATTTCCCGAGCTTGGCGGATCAGCGCGGTTTTAAATCTTTCATAGATGGACTCATGTATCAATAAACGCGAACCGCAAAGACAGATTTGCCCCTGATTGGAGAAAGCCGCCGCCATCGCGCCCTCAACCGCCTTATCAAAATCAGAATCCTCGAAAACAATCGTCGGATTCTTACCGCCAAGTTCGAGCGAGACCTTCTTGAGCTGCCGCGCAGCTATGCCATATATTTCGGTGCCCGTGGCCGTACCGCCGGTAAATGATATAGCATGGATATCGGGATGCTTCGTGATCGCCGCGCCGATCTTCGCGCCCTTGCCGTGGATCACATTGAACACACCGCGAGGAATGCCCGCCTCATTCGCAAGTTCCGAAAGCATGTATGCCGTCATCGGCGTGACTTCGCTCGGCTTGGCAATGACGCAGTTGCCGGTCGCCAGCGCCGGCGCAAATTTCCACGTAAACAGCAGCATCGGCAAGTTCCACGGCGAAATCGTTGCCACAACACCGATAGGCTGCGGCAAAGTATAGCTTTCGATTTTATCTGATTTAAATTTCTCACCTGCGAATTTATGCCCCTCATCGGCAAAAAAATGCAGGTTGGCGATACCGCGTGCGATATTGACGGTGCTGCATGAAGTAATGGGGCGGCCATTGTCGATACATTCGGCGC
>PLXM01000077.1 GCA_003153235.1 Rhodospirillales bacterium | reverse complement strand
TTGGCACGGCCCATATAATCAATAGGATCTTCAGCAGCGTCAAAGCGGACATACTGCACGTAGTCCTCGTCATTCGGCGTTTCTGTGCAAGTCCAGTACCACTTGGAAACCGTGGAACCTTTTACTTTCTCAAACGTGCCATCAAGATCGCCCTTGCTCTGGGCCTGAAACAAACCCTGCTTGCTCTCGCCTCCGGTGACGATATCCAGCGTCGGGATAAACCATTCGCCGTTGTACTTGCCCTTACGCAGAGACTTGATGAGCGCTTCTTCATTCTCAAAGTTGCCGCCATCATAGCCATTCCAGCCCTTCAGCGTCCCGACGCGTTTTGCCGCATCGTTAAAAGACAGCAAAACTTTATTATCCTTATCATCTGTTAGATCTTCCGGAGCTGCATAGACATTGAATATCTTTCCAAGACTCTTGCCGTTTTCATCTATTGGCTGCCAGATGCCGACAAAAACACCCTTGCCTTCAACTGTCTCGCCAACGGCTGGGCCTGCGGGGACGACTGGAGCCACAGGAGCAGCAGGCTGCTGTTGAGTTTCTGCTATGGTGCTTCCCGCACCAAACGCCTCTTCCATGGGACTTAACAGCGTTGTTGCATCTGCTGTTGCAACGGAAGTCTCCCCATTTCCGACAGACACTGCTGCAGTCATCGGTATGGGCGTCGGTGCCTGCAACGGTCCTGAAGCAAGCACAGCCGCAGAGGCAGCTTCTCCGACCTCCGTCGCCTCGGTGAAACTCTGACCGTCTTTGATAGCCTGTTTTACTGCAGCGGCGCGGGCAGCATCAGCCTGTTCCTGTAAACTTGGTCCCTGCTCCTGTGGAGCCGGCTGTGTTTGGGTTTGCTCAACCGCCTGATCAGCAGTTGCAACTGGCACTTCCGCAGCGGTTTCAACCGGAGCAGTTTCTGCGTCCGCAACAGACGCTGTCGTCGTATCGACAGGCGGCGTAACAACAGCGTCCGGGGTTGGTGTTGCTGCAACGGGTGCGGGCGGCACAACCGTATTGTTCACGGCTGGATCGACGACCTTGGCACCGTTCACATAGACGCTGCCGTCAGCGTGCAGCTCTACCTTTGCACTGCCTTTTTGAACGACAATCTCGGCGCCTTCTTCAAACTTGACGACTGTGGGTCCAGCGACTCCGTCCATGGATTTTCATCCTTAATAAGCTTATAAATTTTGTGATATGTATAATACAGTATATTTATGGATAGTCAACTAAAACATTTACGTAATATATTATGCTACATAAGTATATGATTTATAATTCTTTTATAAATTTTTAAGCGCCGAAATCAAGACCCCAAGCGGCATATCTATCAGGATCATCTACCCAATTTTCACGGACTTTAACAAAGAGACTCAGGTGCACACGGCGCTCAAAAATCTCCTCCAGCTCCTTGCGCGACGCCTCGCCGATTTTCTTGATCTGCTGACCGCCCTTGCCGAGGATAATGGCCTTCTGCGTATCGCGCATGACATAGACGATCTGGCTGATCTTCACGCTGCCATTATCAAATTCTTCCCACGTCTCGGTCTCGACAGTCGAGGCATAGGGCAGCTCCTCTTTCAACTGCAGGAATATTTTCTCGCGGGTGATTTCTGCCGCCAGCAGGCGCATCGGCATGTCAGAGACTTGATCCTCGTTGAACATCCAAGGCCCCTCAGGCATGCGGACCGTAATATCTTTCAGTAAACGGTCAACCCCATCGCCACTCAATGCGGATATCATATAAATATCGGTAAATACGCCCGTCTCATTCATATCAGTCGCGATTTTGAGCAGCTTCTCCTTCTCGACCAGATCGATCTTGTTCAGCACCAGAACGGCCTTGCGTTCCTGCTGCTTCAGTTTATCGACAATCGCCTGACTCTCGGCGTTGATCTTGCCGCGCGCGACTTCAATAATGAGCAGAATAATTTCCACATCATTCGTTCCCTGCCACGCCGCCGAAACCATGGCGCGGTCAAGCCGCTTGCGCGGCGTAAAAATACCGGGTGTATCGACAAAGACAACCTGCGTCGATCCCTTATTAACAATACCCATCACCCGCGTGCGCGTCGTCTGCACCTTAGGGCTGACAATGGAGACTTTTGATCCGACAAGCTGATTGATCAGCGTCGACTTGCCCGCATTCGGCGCGCCGATAATACTCACAAAACCACAATGCTTCTTTGAAGATGTTTTCTTTTTTCCGGTCATTATTCCGCGGCTCCTACTTTTTTGAGCATTTTGAGAGCCGCTTCCTTTTCCGCAGCGCGCTTGCTGGTGGCGATGGCGGAAGCCTTGCCATGGCCTTTGACACTGACTTCTATCTCGAACTGCGGCGAATGGTCAGTGCCTGATTTACCGAGCGTCTTGTATTCAGGCAGGGGGAGAGACCGCTCCTGCACCCATTCCTGCAATTGCGATTTGGCATCTTCGGGCGGCACGACCTGCTCCTGCAGCATTGTCCACCAGAACTTCTTGATAAAGCCCTGCGCCGCCTTAAAACCGCCATCAAGATAAATAGCCCCGATCAGCGCCTCAACTGCATCAGCAAGAATTTTATCTTTCTTGAGACCGCCGGATTTTGTTTCACCCGCTGATAATTTTAGATACTCCGCAAGATCAATCACTTTTGCGACGTTGACCAACGCTTCCTGCCGCACCAGACCCGTATGGCGTTTAGCAAGACTACCTTCTGCCTCCTGGGGAAAAGCGGTGATAAGCAAATCCGCAACCACTAGTCCCAGCACCCTGTCGCCTAGAAATTCCAGACGCTCGTTGTTGCTGCGGTCACTCTGCGTACTGGAATGCGTCAATGCCGTTTCACGCAGAGACTGGTCGGAGAAAATATAGCCAATTTTTCTACCGAACGTATCCGTCATGTCACATCAGATCTTGTTGACGTTTTTAAGGAAGCGGCTGAACCGGATCGCTTTGGGCCACTCAACCGCTTTACACGCAAGCGATCGCAGCATGGCAGAGGCATCATCTCCCCTGTCACATTTGTTGCCGATGCCCTCTGTCGAAAAGAAAATGAACCATGCGCGCCCGATCAGATTCTCGGCAGGAACGAAGCCCAGATCCTCCATGTCGCGGCTATCAAGAGAACTATCACGGTTGTCCCCCATCGCAAAATAATGTCCCGGTGGCACAACATAAGCCGGCGTGTTGTCAAAGCGCCCATTGTCGGATATCTCATAAATGTAGTGCTGCACGCCATTCGGCAGCGTTTCGATGTAACGCTTATATTCTACGGAACGCCCGTCGTCAGTAATGTTCTCGCTGCCGCGAAAGTCCCGCATCACCGGCTGGCCATTAATGTTCAGGATACCGTCCTTGACCTGGATGGTGTCTCCTGGCAGACCGATAATCCGCTTGATATAGTCGATACCAATCTTTTTGGGCTGACGGAACACAGCAATATCGCCGCGCTGGGGGTCAGAGCCATGAACGCGTCCGCTAAAATCAAGAATGTCCATCGGAAAAGAATATTTGCTGTAGCCGTAGGCATATTTCTCGACAAACAGGTAATCACCGATCTGCAGCGTCGGCAACAGCGAACCCGAAGGAATATTAAACGGCTCAAAAAGGAACGAACGGATAAACAGTGCGATCAGCGCCGCCACCAGCATAGCCTTGCAAAGTTCGTAAATATCGTCCTGTCCGGCCTCTTCAGCGGGAGGCTGCCCGTCTTTCAGAGAATCGTCCATTATCTTCCGCCGTGCGATAGCGGCAGCAGCGGCCTTCATCTCTTGTTCTAAAGCGGCTTGCTCGGCCATTTTTGGATCCTTGTTCATTTTTGAGCCCCGGTAGAAACAGCATCGGCAGAAATTACAACAAACGCCAGCGCCATGGACGCCTCGTCTGTCAGAGTAACATATATATTTGAAGTCATACCCTGTGGTGTTATGGCGGTCAAACGGTCTTTGGCGCCGCCTGACAGGATAAGCTGCGGCTGTCCGTCCGGACTATTGACCACAACGATGTCCTTTAAATAAATATCGTTGCGTATCCCCAGCCCCAGCGCCTTGGCACAAGCCTCTTTGGCCGCCCACCTCTTGGCGTAGCCCGCCGCCCGCAGGTGAACCGCGCCTTCGGCCAGTTTCTCAACCTTTTGGGACTCCTCGGCGCCAAAACAGCGCTTGATAAACCGTGCGCCGTGCTTTTCCAGTGTTCCTGCCACGCGCTCAATGTCCGCCAGATCTGTTCCAATACCGAGAATCAACGATTTTTCCTCAAAAATTCTATTTCATGACCTTGCCTCAACGATCCCTGACCCTCAACTATTTGTTTTTATTAAATATATTTATGGATAATATTAATTGACATAAAATAAAAAAGATCGTACAAATGCCTCGATAGCCGTTTCAATTTTAAGGGGCTTGAGATGACGAACGAACAAAAACGCCCTCGTATTACCGTGACAGCCCTTTTTAATCCTAAAAGCAACCCACAGCTCAAAGCCAACCCGCTCATTGAGGGTGAACTTCCCGCAACATTTTCAGTGACAGCCCCTATTGATGGCATTGCGCGACTGGTCAGCGTTCAGGAAGGGACACTCATCCTCACCAACAACGGTGAATATCTTGCTGTTCAGGAAAAAAAGGCCGAAATAATAAAGAAAATCGCCGCGGCTAAAAAACTTTAATGCTTCTCTTCATGCGGCGAAGCATGCTGCTTCCCGTGAATACGCTCCATACGCGCATCCTTACTCCGCTTCACGATATTGGAGACGACATAAAAGCTGATAAACCACGCCGCCACACCCAAAGGTACGCAGCCGAGAGACATCGGCAGGAGAAGCTCCATCGGTTTGCTGAGAAGATCGGAGAATGTGAATTGATGGTGCAAGGCTTTTGTGGCGGCGCGGGTTTCAGTATTCCCTAGCATCCACTGACCCAGTTTGTAAGTGCTAAGCCAGATAAATGGAAGAATCCATGGATTTCCTGCAACGACTATTCCAAGAAAAACTGCAATCAGCGACCCTCTCAAAAGCCACGCAATTAGAAGCGCTATCACAGTATGAATACCAACAAACGGCGTGAAGGAAACTGCCACGCCTGTCGCAAAACCCGCAGCAATGTAATAGGGCGTCCCGGGCAAACGCGCGATGCGGTACTTGTAATACGTCACCAGACGCAGAATACCCATTGAGGGCCACAAAGCCTCCCTGACATGCTGTGCGCGGCTGCGCGGATCACGGCGTTTGAGAATCATCTGCTGCGCGCCCTGTTGACCGCAGTGATCTCCGGCGTGGCGCACAGCAGCTTTGCTG
>PLXM01000090.1 GCA_003153235.1 Rhodospirillales bacterium | reverse complement strand
TGTCCCTGAATCAAATTTCAAAAAAATGCGAGAGCAGTAGTTTTATAACAATATGTCTGTCATTACAGACTTCACTACGGGACAATCAGATGAAATTGATATTAGCGGACTTATACTTGGCTATACTCCGGGTGTCAGCATTCTCAGTAATTTTGTTCAGGCTGCAAATGATGGGTCCGGTGGCAGCTATCTGCAAGTTGATGCAAATGGAACTGGTTCTAACTTTAAGAACGTTATTGATATCCAGGGTAATACCAGCATTAATGTCAGCACCTGGGTTTCAAATGGCAACTTAGTCGTATAGAAGTAAGTGATGTCCTGTGTGATCTCGTTGAGCCTAAACAGCCTTTGGCCAAGGCCAGTTACCAGATTTCTTCAGGGCGACAGCTTTTTTCAATTCCGCGGCGACCCTTTTAAACACACTATCCCAATCCCCCGGCTCTGACTGCCGGAACAGGCGCATGGCGGGATACCAAGGGCTGTCTGGGCGGTCTGTCATGTAGAGCCAGTAGGGATCATAGTTTAGAAGATTCCAGACGGGGCGTCCCAGAGATCCGGCGAGATGTGCCACGGAGCTGTCCGTCATGATGATCAGATCAAGCTCATTCAGAACTGCCGCTGTCTCGGCAAAATCATTANNTGCGGTCCAAGTTCAGGGATCATGCCTGTGGCACCGACCACCGAGAGTTCCTTCGCTGCAGCATCTTTTTGTAGGCTGTAAAGCTGCACACCGGGGATTTCTGCAAGGGGCAGGAAACGTGAGAATGAAACCGCCCGCTTATAGTTGTCACCGAAGCTGGGGCTACCCGACCAGATAATACCGACTTTGAGGTGGTCCTTGCCGAGTTGAAGAAGTTTTACCACCGCCGGTGGCGGGCTCTGCGCGGGGGATAGTTTCACTATTGGCGGGATTGTATCCAGTTCCGTGCCAAATATGCCCGGCAGGCTTAAGAGCGAGGTGTGGTAATCAAACTTCTCTCCCAGTGCGCCTCCCGCAGAAAATCGATCAATGCCGGGGATGGTCTCAAACAATTTATGCAGCGGTTCTTTGCATCCCAGAATGACGCGTGCGCCACGCTGTTTAACCAGCAGGATATAACGGGAGGCGAGGATGGTGTCCCCGAAGCCTTGTTCTTCATACAGGAGGATGGTCTTGCCTGTGAGGTCTTGTCCGGTCCAGCGCGGTACAGGGTAGTTTACTTCTTTCAGGCGGCCGCGTTTCCATCTTACTTCATAATCTTTCCAGCCGGCTTTAAGGTGTCCGCGTGACAGGTGGATAACAGCACGCTGCCAGTTAGCCTCCACATCATCAGGCTGCAATTCGCAGGCAGCGTTGATCTGGATCAGCGCCTCTTCAAACCTGCGAGACTGTCTGAGAGCATCAGCATACGTCCTTCTGTAGAGAGAATTTTGAGGCGCTATCTGTACTGCCTTTGACAGGAATTCAAGCGCTTCGTCCAGTCTATCAAGGGTGACGAGGCAATCCCCTATATTCACAAGAAAGTCCGGTTCTGATGGGCTGAGATCAAGGGCACGCTGTGCGCAGCACAGGGCTGCTTGCCGGTGTCCCTGATAACGCAGGGCAAAGCTTAGCCCGCACCAGAATGCAGGAATGTTAGGCGCAGAGTGCAGAATTTCCCTATACAAATCCGCAGCCTTGCCAAACTCTTTTTGTTTCAGCGCGGTCAATGCTTCTTGTGCCGCAGTAAAGATTTCCTGTTCAGGGGTACGCTGTTTGGCAAGGGATATAGGTGACACTTTTAAACCTGCACAGAACTAGATTTTTCCGAGTGTTTGACCGGCTATTGTTATTCCGCTTTTTTAGCCTTCGGTACACGGAGAATGATGCGTCCGCCTGCGGCAGGAACAAGATGCAGCTGGAGGGTGAAGCCTTCACCATCATCATGAGCAACGGCAGCGCCAATGGGCGTTGCGATAGACGGCTGGCCCGGAGGAACCGGCACAGCATAGTAAGCGATCAGGGCAGGGGCCTTGGCCGAAGCGACGGGCGCTTGTTGTACGACAGCGGGAGATGAAGGTTGAACAGCAGCAGCTGCTGGTGTGAGGTTCTTATCAGATTTCTTTTGTGTTGATGCGGGCATTATAATTTTCCTTAATTTTATAATTGATCTTAATGTTTTTTCTGTTGCAATGCTTTTAAACGATCATCATTGAGACGGCAAGAGTAGAAACATAAGCAATTTTATTGCTTATATCATGGAATTTTCAGGGTCTGACCGGTGGGTTTTTTTTAGATTAAATTGATATGCACATACGATTATATGCAAAGCAAAAATAAAGCACAAAAACAGTCCCCTTAGCGTTGACGGGTGCATTTGAAAATGGTCTATTCCACGCATATTTTTTTGAGGGAAAGATCAGACAATGATTAGGCATCTCGTTCTGAGGTTATGCCGATTTTATATTCATGAGACGCAGTTTTTGCGTTCATTCATCAATAGGCATGCCTTCAAAACATGACCGTAACGAATTCCAAACAGAGTGAGAGGAACAAAGTGTCATCATCTTCACGCGCTTTAAAAAGCATTCCTGTCACTCCAGCGGTTTCCACAGTCATTCCATTACCAAAAGACGTCAGCGTTGAAAATATGAGCGTCGCGCTTAAACTTCAGCAAGCCGGAAAATACGCGGAAGCAATCAAGGCTTATGATGCGGTTCTGCGCCGCCATCCCAAAAAACTGGCGGCTGTTGCCAACAAAGCGACGGCGTTGCGCAGTCTAGGGCGGCATGAGGAAGCCATGGCCTGGTTTTTCCGGGCTCTCAGCATTTCTCCGGATAATGTCGAGATCTGGAACAACATGGGGAATACCCTGCTGGATCTTGGCCGCACGGCGGAAGCGGAAGAAGCTCTTAAAACAGCATTGTCAAAAGCACCGGATATTGCCCAGGTCTGGGTCGCGCTGGCGCGTCTGCTTTTGACACATAAGCACATTGCGGCAGCTGAGGTCGCACTAAAGCGCGCGGTTGCGCTACGTCCCGATGATGTCGCCATAAGATTAGAACTGGCCACGCTCTGGCACGAGCAAGGCCAGAGCCAAGCGCAAGTACAACGGGCACTTAAAGAATTCGGGGCGCTTGAAAAAATCTCCCCGCAGCATGTACGTGTGCTGTGCGGTATTGGACAGGCGTTAGCAGGTCTTGGCCGATTGAAAGAGGCAGAAGATTATTTGAAGAAAACAATTGCGCTTGAGCCAAACCATCTTGATGCGCATTTGGGGCTGGCCCGTTTGTATTTACTGAAGGGGGATTTCAAGAAGGGCTGGCATGAATATGAATGGCGCCGTCAACGTACGGATAAAAAGAAGCCGCATATTCCTGGCGTTGAATGGGACGGCAGCAACCCCAGGGGTAAAACCATCCTCGTTTATGCTGAACAGGGTTTTGGCGATACCATACAGTTTCTGCGCTTTATTACACCCCTTGCCGAGAGGGGTGCAAAAGTTATCCTCATATGCCAAAAATCATTAGTGTCGCTGGCGCAGCATGTGAAGGGTGTTTCAAAAGCAACTTGCCTGTGGCGTCCGCTTCCTGCTTATGACTTTTATGTGCCGCTCCTGAGCCTCCCACATAAGCTCAAACTGGGTGCAGAAGGGTTGCCGGGGAATGTTCCTTATATAGCTACAACACGTAAGGCCCAGTTTCCGCCAGCACCGCTAGGAACACGTTTGCGCGTCGGCCTTGTCTGGGCTGGCAGTGCGACTAATCCTGACGATCACAATCGTTCAACCGGTCTTGAGGCGCTATTGCCATTGACCGGTGTACCGGGAGTGCGGTTCTATAGTTTACAGGTGGGGCCTCGTGCAGGAGACATTGCGAAAGTCGCGCATCCGTCACTGATCGCTGACTTTTCCAAACACCTTAAAGAGTATGCCGATACAGCTGCCGTCATTCAGCAGCTTGATCTTGTGATTACCGTTGATACATCGGTTGCACATCTGGCGGGCGCTCTTGGTAAACCCACTTGGGTCATGGTGCCATGCATACCGGATTGGCGCTGGCAAATGGAACGCAAGGATACACCTTGGTATCCAAAAATGCGCCTCTTTCGTAACGGCATTGACGGTGACTGGCATAAGTCTATCGCTGAAATGATCGAGGAATTAAAACGTCTTGTTGCCAAGGCGCCTGAACCAGCCGCGCCGCCGGAGAATGTCACAGCGCGTAGTATTTTTAGTCATGAGAATGGCAAGCCGCGTTTTAGTCTTACGACTCCCCGCAAATTGCTGGAAGATCCTGGTATCGGTTTCATGATCAGCCGTGAACGTGCCGATATCGGCTATGAATATGCTACCCGCAGTTTGCTGGATGCACATCTGGAGCCGGGTGACCTGTTCTTGGATGTCGGCGCTCATTGGGGCATCATGTCCATGCAGGCTGCTACGCGCTGGCCGCATAAAAAACAGACTGGAAAAAAGCAATCCGTACATGTGCTGGCCTTTGAGCCTTTGCCGGAAAATATTACCCATCTAAAGCGCAGTCTTGAAGAGAACGATTTACAAGGTGGTGTCGAGGTTATTCATGCTGCGGTATCAGACAAGCCGGGACGGGCGAACCTACTGCCCGAGAGCTCTATGGGTCACAGGATCGTCTCTGCAAAGAACGGAAAAACCCGGGTTGTGACGATCGATGAAGAGCTTAAAAAACACAAAGCCCTTAATTATAAACGCGTCATTGTTAAAATTGACGTTGAAGGCCATGAGCCCGAAGTTATCGTTGGCATGAAAGGCCTCCTTGCAGCTAACAAGGTTGCTATGGTGATCTGGGAACGGGGCATAGAATATAACAAGCCCGAAGGTCAGGCGCGTGTGAAAGCTTTGCGTGCCATGCTTACGCAACACGGCTTTACAGCTTGGCGTTTTGACTCCGAGGATAAAGGCGGAAAGCTTATTCCCTTTGTTGAAGATGGCCGCACTGGCAATATCATCGAGTTTGCTCCAGACCTTAAGCCAAAGTCTTCCTATGGTGTCGAACGCCCGAAAGCTGTCCAGCAACCTGCCGATCCCTACTATGATATCGCCGAACGTGCGCGCTACTTCTTTGTTGCCGGCACGCAGGCCTGTCAGGCAGGCAAACCGCATAAGGCATTAGAGTACTATGCTGAATCTGCACAGCTCGATAGCCGCAACAGCGAGTTATGCAATAACCTGGGTGTCATACTGCGTGAGGCCAGAAGGCCAGCTGCCAAGCTTGCCTGCTATTATCGTGCACGGGCATTGAACCCGTCAGATACCGGGATTGCTTCTAACCTTGCAAACTCCATGCGGGAAGATGGCCAATTTGTTGAAGCGGAAACACTGCATGATTTTGCGCTTGCTCAGAAACCGCAAGATCCGGGGCTACTCTATAACGCCGCGCTTGTTCACCGTGATAGTGGTCAGCCGGATAAAGCGCTGGCGATCCTGGATCAATCTCTTGCCCTTAAGCCAGATTATCCGGATTGTGAATGGGATCGTGCCTTGCTCCTGCTGCAAAAGGGAGATTACGCCAAAGGTTTGCCGGCTTATGAGTCGCGATGGAAGATCGCCCGTGCTTATAAGCGCACAGTGCCTCTGCCACGATGGAACGGCGAGCCATTGAAGGGCCGCTCAATCTTCCTGCATGACGAACAAGGGTTCGGCGATGTGATGCAATTCGCACGCTTTATACCAGAACTCAAGAGGCGCGGTGCTGGCAAAGTCGTGCTGGAATGCCAGCCGCAACTCATGCGTCTCATGACGCTGGCTCCTGGTGTTGATGCCGTGATTCCGCGGGAGAGGGCGCTGCCGCATTGCGATCTTTATATACCGCTTATGAGCCTGCCGGGCATTCTCGGCACGACCCTCAAGAGCCTGCCGAATGAAGTGCCTTACCTGAACGCACCTGATATGGCACCGGATACGGCTAAAGCCATGCCCACCGATAACCGGCTTAAGCTGGGCCTTGTCTGGGCGGGGCAGCTGGTGCCGCGTGATCGTTCCTGTCCGCTCGGGCAGATATTGCCCAAGCTGGGAGATCCGAGGTTTGCGCCGTTAAGCCTGCAGGTGGGTGAACGCGCGGCGGATCTGAAAGAAACCGGCGCGGATACGTTTATCACCGACATGTCGCCATATCTAACTGACTTTGCAGAAACAGCGGCTGTCTTAAGCCAGCTTGATTTGCTGGTCACGATCGATACATCTGTGGCGCATCTCGCGGGGGCACTGGGCGTGCCAACGTTCTTGCTCTTGCGCCGCACGTCGGATTGGCGCTGGCTTGATAATATTAGAACATCGCCCTGGTACCCTAGCTTCACGCTGTTCCGCCAGACGGATGCCCGCCGGTGGGGTGAGCCGCTGGAGCAGTTAGAACGGGCGCTCAAATATTTTGCGGATCGAATGCTGGTGAAGAAGTAAATGGGGCGACTGATGGGAATTGAACCCACGACATCCTGGACCACAACCGGGCGCTCTACCACTGAGCTACAGCCGCCGCAATCTGCATAAAAATACGCAGAGTAATGCCTATACCTCGATTGTCCGTGAGGCGTCAAGATCATAACACATAAACAGAAACCGCTGCCTGAAATTTAGGCATATGCCTAAATTTTTTGCAGCACCATAGGCGGGTTATTAAAATATATCTATATATTTCAATGGTTTAAATTTAACAAAGAGTTGGCACGCCGCATGCAATATAGAGGCGTCTTTTTAAGGAAGGGCACATGAAGAAAGTTGAAGCCATTATCAAGCCGTTCAAGCTTGATGAAGTGAAGGAAGCCCTGAACGCTGTCGGCGTGCAGGGGATGACGATCACCGAGGTGCGCGGCTTCGGGCGCCAGAAGGGGCATACGGAGCTTTACCGTGGCGCCGAATACAAGGTGGATTTCCTGCCCAAGGTCAAGATCGAGGTCGTGATCGAGAATGGGCAGGTCGATGATGTTGTGGAAGCGATACAGACTGCGGCGCGCACAGGCCGCATAGGGGATGGAAAGATTTTTGTGAGCCCTGTCGAGAACGTGATCCGCGTGCGGACCGGCGAACGGGGCAAAGAAGCGATATAGGACTACAACGATAATAATAAACCGCCAGAGGAGGAATGAACATGGCAAAAAAAGTGAAAGCAGCAAAAGCAGCAAAAGCAGCGAAACCCCCATCAAAGAACCATGGGCGACAAAACTATGCCGCATTTTTTAAACGGCTGAAGGAACACAACATCCAGTATGTTTCTTTCCGTTTTACCGACCTGCGCGGCAAGCTGCAACACACGGCGCAGCACATCTCCACCGTTGATGAAACGCTGCTGGGCGACGGTATCATGTTCGACGGCTCGTCGATCGCGGGCTGGAAAAGCATTAATGAATCGGACATGATCCTCATGCCCGATGTGGCGACGGCGCAGCTCGACCCGTTCACGGCGCAGCCGACAATGAACGTTTTCTGCGATGTATACGAGCCTTCCACCGGCGCGCCCTACAACCGCGACCCGCGCTCCATCGCCAAAGCGGCGGAAGCCTACCTGAAATCAAGCGGTGCCGCAGACACGGCGTTCTTCGGGCCGGAAGCCGAGTTCTTCATTTTCGACGATGTGCGGATCGAAGTGAGCATGAACAAAGTCAGCCACGAAATCGACAGCATGGAAGGCCCTTACAACTCCGACAAGAAATACGAGCAGGGCAACATGGGCCACCGTCCCGGCATCAAGGGCGGCTATTTCCCCGTGCAGCCGGTTGACAGCTCGAATGATCTCCGTGCGGAAATGGTGACTGTGCTCGCCGGCATGGGCGTTGCAGTTGAAAAGCATCACCATGAAGTCGCACCGTCGCAGGTCGAGCTTGGCATCAAGTTCTCCACGCTGGTGAACAGTGCCGACAACCTGCAGCTTTACAAATACGTCGTGCACAACGTGGCGCACGCCTACGGCAAGACGGCGACTTTCATGCCGAAGCCGGTCTATGGCGACAATGGTTCGGGTATGCACGTCCACCAGTCCCTGTGGAAAGCCAGCAAGCCGCTGTTTGCCGGTTCAGGCTATGCGGACCTGTCCGACACCTGCCTTTACTACATCGGCGGCATTATCAAGCACGCCAAGGCGCTGAATGCCATCACCAACCCGACCACGAACAGCTACAAGCGTCTGGTGCCGGGATATGAGGCGCCGGTGCTGCTGGCCTATGCGGCGCGCAATCGTTCTGCATCATGCCGTATTCCTTACGCGGGGTCTCCGAAGGGTAAGCGCGTGGAAGTGCGTTTCCCCGATCCGGCAGCCAACAGCTATCTTGCTTTCGCAGCGATGCTGATGGCGGGTCTGGACGGCATCCAGAAGAAAATCCACCCTGGCGAGGCGATGGACAAGAACCTGTATGAACTGGAGCCGAAAGAACTGGCCAAGATCCCGACGGTTTGCGGTTCGCTGCGCGAGGCGCTGGATGCGCTGCAGGAAGATCATGCCTTCCTGCTCAAGGGCGGCGTTTTCACCAAGGACTTCATCGAAAGCTATATCGAGCTGCGCTATGCGGAAGTAAAGGCCTACGAGACCATGCCGCACCCGCTCGAGTTCTCGATGTACTATTCCGTCTGACGCCATTGTGCATTGCCGCCAGAGGCGAGAGGGACCAGTGCGCCCCTGTCGTCTTGGCGGATTCTTGCGCGCATATTTATCGGTGCGGGAGATGCGGACTTGTGTGCTGCTGTGAATTTTCTGGCGGAGAAGAGACTACGCTGATGATGAACTAAAGAGCAATATAGCTGCTATAAGAAAAACAAGACTAGACCGCATAATATATTTCTATTCCTTACTTTTCTGTCTTTTAGGAAGGGGCGCCGGCTTATCTGACTGTGTGCGCAGCCATGCAATGAGGTCGGCACGATCCTGAGTCTTTTTTATGCCGAAGAAGTTCATTCTCGTATCGGGGACATAGCTCTTGGGGTCAAAAAGAAAACGATCCAACGCATCGTATGTCCATTTTTTATCTTGTCTTGCCTTCATAGCATCGGAGAAGGGAAAACCCTCTGTCTGTCCTGGGGTCTTATTGACGATGCTATATAAATTTGGTCCCAATTTTTGACCATCTCCCTTATCAAAGGTATGGCACGAACCACAGACATGAGACACTTTTTGACCATTGTTGACATCCGCTGTTGAAAGAAGAGGAATGACCGATTCCCATCCAGCAGGTGGAGGCACATCATCAGCATAAACAGGCAGAACAAAAGCCATGGTAATAACAATCATGGCAAGAGAGAAGCAATAGATTTTTGTCATGGATCTAGACACCTCAATTTGTTAAGCCTATTTATCAGGCGAGAAGCGCAAGCGTATCAGAACCCTCTTTGTAAACAAAGGCTCCGAATCAAAATTCCAACTGAAATCCACGGACAGGAGTAACGGACGAAGAAAATGCTGCGACAATAGAAGCGTCTCAACTCATTGAAAAGAATGCCGGCCCCTGTCAGATATGAACTGACGACCTGCTGATTAAGGGTGCGGAGACTTACTTCAAGCTCTTGACGATCATGTCAAATGACTGGGTATTGGAGGCCCAGGTATAGAAGTTTTCACTGTCTGCAGGGGTCAGCAGGAAGGCGAATACATACCAATCTTTGTCGCCCAGGGCGACAAGCCGTATTTCCTGGTTGCTGGGGCTCTCCTCCTTTTTTGAGGCGACCTGATATACTTCATACCGCGAGAAGAGGAAGCGGCTTGAGGTCGGCGCTTTGTCGGAAGAGACCAGCTTTTTGAAATCGAGCTTGAGCACCCCGTCAAAATATTTTTTCAGGTCTTCCACTTCCTTTTTCAGGGAAGTATCCGCGCTTCTTTTGACGACCACGAAGCGGATCAGCCCTTGTATGTGGCCGCCTTCGCCTTTGCTATAGAGCTGCATGGACATGCTGCGGCTGTCTTTGACATCAAGGTTATTGGGCCCCCAGGATTCCGGGTAGCTGAACTTAACGACGTCCGCAAAGCTAAAGGTTTTTTGCACTTCGATGGAATGGTCCGTTGCCAGTATGAACCGGAAGCTGTCCAGAGATCTCTTTGCCAGGAAGGCCATGGAGTCCTTAAGATACATGGGGGATTCAAACCGGACAACAACCGCATTACTGCCGTTGATCTGCACAAGCATCTGGACGTAGCTGCTTTTTCCGTCAGAGGTGATGACACAGTTGGCGGTGGCTTTCCTGTCGTCGACGGCGACGATTTTATCCTGCAGGTCATAGCCGCCTGTCACTATATAGTTCTTGAGCCAGCTTTCTGCGGAAATTTCCCGCTCAAGCTTGATGGACTGGAGAATGACTGCAGCCCTCATGGTATTGATGACGGGGCTGCTGAAGTGGGCGATCTCGCTGACGAGTTCGCGGTTCAGCGTGCCTGTGGCATCGGACTGGAGTGTTTCTTCGGATGTCCAGTCTTTCGGCAGCAGCATGCTGAATTCAAGTTGCGGGTCGTTGAAGGGGATCTTGTGAAATGATTTTGCGACAGTCTGGAAGCTGTCCTCATCCTGAATAGGATACAGCATGACGGGTGCGGGGGCTGCGGCCTTTTTCTTTGCAAACGGGCCGCCCAGCTGCGCCCGTGCGATGCCCGACGTGCAAAGGCTTGCTGTGACAACCAGTATGCATATCAATGCCAGTATTTTTGAAAACTTCATGGCGGATTTCCTAGCGTACAATGGGGATGGGGTGTCTGTTCTCATCAATGGCTACATAGGTGAAGTTCCCCGCAGTGACCTTGCGGGCTGTCTCGTCGAGACGACCGCGCGCCCAGCTCTCTATCTGGACTGTGATGGAGGTGCGCCCGATGCGCAGGGTTTTGCAGTAGCAGCTTACTTCATCCCCGACGAAAACCGGACGATCAAAGCTCATGGCTTCTATGCCGACAGTAGCAACCCGCGTCTTGGCGGTCTGGGTGGCAATGATGCTGCCGGCAAGGTCCATCTGCGACAGCATCCAGCCGCCGAAAATATCGCCATTGGCGTTGGCATCGGCCGGCATGGCGATGGTGCGGAGGGACGGGCTGTTATCATAGTCAGGTTTTTCGTACGACATTTTATTACTATAACCTTAGAATCCGGCCATATACAAGGTTGCGTATAGATGGTTGCGTTCTGGCCCTTAAATGCGTAATCTATGCCCTTATGAAGGATACTTTGAAGAAAAAAGGCGATTATTCAGCGGCGGATATCGAAGTTCTGGAGGGGCTGGAGCCCGTCCGGAAGCGCCCCGGCATGTACATTGGTGGCACGGATGAAGCCGCCATGCACCATCTTGTCAGCGAAATTCTGGACA
>PLXM01000167.1 GCA_003153235.1 Rhodospirillales bacterium | reverse complement strand
ACGCCACCTGCCGCTCGAGCTCGCCGTAGGGCGTCAACGTGTTGAAGATCCAGGCGAGCTCGGTATGTTCGGGCACCTGCGACTGCACGAAGAGCGTCGCCTTCGCGGGATCGATGCCGGCGGCGAGCAGGCCGACGGCCATCTCGTGCGTGCGGCGCCGAAGGTCGGCCGGCTCGTACGCGAGCGTGATCGCGTGATAGTCAACGATGCAGATGTAGGTCTCGAACTGGTGCTGCAATTGCACCCAGTTCTTCACCGCCCCGAGGTAGTTTCCTATGTGGAGCTCGCCCGAAGGCTGGATACCGCTGAAGATCCGTGCCATCAACGAAAAGTAGGGAGTGCCGAGTGCCGGAACAACCACGAAGCACCCGTGATTCGTCTCTGACGCCGGGGAAGCTGCTCTCGATCGCGCTCGAGGCCGCCCAGGCGGGTGCCGGCGTGATTCGCGAGGCCGCACCCCGCGTGCGCGACATCGTCTGGCGGGAGAAGGGCGCGACGGATTTCGTGAGTGAGGTGGACCTCGCCGCGGAGATGCGTATCCTGGACGTGGTCCGGCGGCACGTGCCGCACGCGGCGATCCTCGCCGAGGAAACCTCCTCCACGATCTCTCCCGAGCGGCAGGGCGCCGGCGTCGTGTTCGTGGTCGACCCGCTCGACGGCACGACGAACTTCCTGCACGGCCTGCCGCACTGGTCGATCTCGATCGCGCTGGAGAAAGATAAAGAAATCGTCGCGGCTGTCATTCACGATCCGATCAAGAACGAACTGTTCCACGCCGAAAAGGGCGGCGGCGCCTTTTCCAGTTCAAAGCGGCTGCGCGTCTCCGGACGCACATCTCTGGTGGATGGGCTGATCGGCGTGGGCGACAAATTTTTCAATACCAGCTTCACTTTCCCAAGTGGCATGGGCGTGCGGCGGATGGGCAGCGCCTGCCTCTCGCTGGCTTATGTCGCCGCAGGCCGTCTCGACGCCTATTGGGAAGAAGGTCTCTCCCCCTGGGACAAGGCTGCCGGCAGCCTGATTGTCAGGGAAGCGGGCGGGTACGTATCAGAAATAGACGGCGGCAAAAATTTTGTCTATGGTAGGGGGGTCCTTGCGGCCAACCCTGCGCTGCATGCGGATTTGTTGCAGAAGTTCCAGCAAGGAACCACGCAAGACTCCGTAAAGGCCAAGACAGCCCCCTGAGAGGCGTGTTATGAGAAAATCATATCTGGTCTTTTTACCTTTCATATACGGTGTGCAGATATTATCTGCACCTCATACTGCTTTTGCTTATTCTTATATCTCGCACCCGGGGACGTCTGCTGTGGAAGTAGACCCCACCGTTATAGGTGAGGAGCCCCCACCTCCACCGCCACAAGATCAGCCCGCGGTAGTACAGGATCAAGCGCCGGGTCAGACTTCGGTTCCCGCTCAGGTTCCAGCCCAAACACGCGCCGCCCCTCCGTCACAAGCTGCTGCACCAATGAAACTGCCAGTACAGCAAATAGCTCCTCCTGTATCAGTACAGCAGGCAGTATCTCCCTCACCCGTTCAAGGGGGTTCCGTCGCGTCAGATGAAACAACCCCCGCACAGCCCGTGACCCCTGTAGAACCTGCGCCACTGCAGAAAAAACTGCCAAGGCCGTTTTTTACCGCAACATCCCTTGCGCAATCTGATGAACCTGCTGCACAGGCTCCTGCTGCTGCGCCTGCATCCAACGTCGTCGATATCCCCGCCGGGGTTGAGGGAACTCCGGTAGCGCCAATTCAGTTGAATAAGGCTCCCGTGACAACCGTACAATCACAGCATTCAGGTCTGACACAGCCTTCAAGGCTGAACCCGGCTGAAGTTAAACAAACGGCGCCTGCTCCTGCCAAGGCAATACCTTCCATCCCGCCGGAACCTACCGTTGTCTGGCAGCCTGCACCAAAGGTTCTGCAAGCGACAGAAACTGCCCAAGCGCCGCAACCCACCCAGCCTGCCGCACCCGTTCGGATAATACCGGTTACGCCAAAGCCGGTGGAAGCTGCGATCCCCGCAGAACTCCCAGCGCCAGTACCTGCGGCACCCGTGGCTCCCACTGCAACACCTCCATCTGCTATTGTGAAATATATAAAGATGCCGGCAAAGCTGGTGACCCCGTTGCCGCATCCCGCTCCTGAAGAAGCCGGCGCTATAGTGGCACAGCCTGCGACTGCCACAACGCCAGCCAATGTAGCCCTNNCATCTCCAACAGCTCCTGAGACAACTCCCGCGCCTGCTGCAACAAAGCCTGCAGCACCGAAACCGGCGGCGATAACATGGGCTGAGCCGAAACCAGCTGCTGTACCGGCACCTATTGTCCAGAAGCAACCAGAGACCGTATCTTCAACTCCCGCTCCGGTAATTCCAGCTCCCACTCCTGCGCCTGTCACGCAACGGGCGCCAGCAGTAACTTCCACACCGGTGCAGACATCCGCAACAGCAACAGTTGAAAACAAGCCTTCCGTTCCTTCTACGCCGGTTCCCGCTGTAACGGCTCCGAAGGCTGTAGCTGCAAAGGCGCCTTCCGTTACACTGAAACCCGTTGTCTCAACGCCTGCCGAGCCAAAGGCTGATGCTGTCATCGTAGATCAAGCCCCATCCTCAGAGTCTTTAACACCAGCCAAGACCGCGCCCGTCGCACCGACTGCTCCAGCACCAAAGTCAGCAGCAATAACTCCACCCGTGCTAAACCCTGCAGCAAAAGCTGCAGATAAGACCGAAAGCATAGATGCCGAAGCTCCCGCGTCTGCTGTGGTAAAATCTGCCAAGACGGATGAAACAGTTGAAAACATAGATGCTGATACTCCAGCACCCGCTGCATCAAAACCATCCAAGATGGCAGCCCCCGTAGCAAAACAGAGCCAGACACCTGAGAAGAACATTGATACCTCTGATTCTGCACCGCCATCCGCTGATGTGAAACAGGCAACACCGAAACAGGTGGCAACGATCAAAAACGTTGCTTCTGCACCCGCCTTGCCCGTAACACCCGTTGTGGCCAAACCGATAGACGCAGATGCTTCAGCGCCCCCCGCTCCGGCAAAAGACAAAACGCAAACGGCTTCGCTCACGCCGGATGAAACCAAAACTTCCGTGCCTGATGTCGCAAAAACAGCGGAAACTAAACATTCCGATACAGCGCCTGTTGCGGCATCCGCACCACAGGATAAAGCAGCGGACAAAACGCCCGCCGTGCCAAGCATGTCGGACCTGACACTCCCCTTTGAAACCACCTCCAGCACCCTCTCCGCAGAAGCGCAGAAAAAACTTGATGGGCTTGCAAGACAGGTTCAGGGGATGGGCGACCTTCGCCTGCAGATCCGCGGCTTCGCCAAAGGCAATGACCAAAGCAGCGAACGCCGTATGGCGCTCTCTCGTGTGCTTGTTGTGCGCTCCTATCTGATGGACAAAGGCATCAAGCCGGACCGTCTTGACGTTCAGGCGCTGGGCTCTGAAACAGACAAAACACCGGTCGACCGCGTCGATATCGTTTTTACCAGATAGCCGTTTTCTAAAACGCCTTAATTTTTAACTTGGGCGCTTTCTGTTTTACGCGCTGCTGTTTTTCCATGGCCATCTCGTGCTGGGCTTTTGCGGTCTGCGCTTGTGAGGCCCGTTCTTCCGTCCTAGCTTGTACTTCGCTTCGTTCGCGACGGGTTTCAAGTGCCGCGCTTATTGCATCAATGACCTCAAAATAATTCCGGTTCTCGGCCAGTTGCTGCGCCGTGCGGCCATCTTTATCTTCCTGATCACAATCGGCCCCCGCTTCAACCAATAGCTTCACGGTTTTTACATGATCTTCTTGTGACCGAGGCTCCAGACCCTGCACTGCTATAAACAGGGCGGTTTCTCCCCGCTTGTTCTTTTCATCAAGAGCTGCGCCTTTTTCTATGAACAGGGCGACAAGATCATAACTGCCCCCACGCGCCGCCGTAATAAGAGCGGTGTTTTCAAAACTGCTTTTTTCATCAACCGCTGCATCATGGTCGAGAAGTAACCGTGCTATGCCGATCCGGCTCGCCTTTCCCGCTGCCACAATCAGCGCCGTCTGACCGCCCCTGTCTTTTTTATTAACATCTGCTTTCCGGTCGAGCAGCAGCCGTACAACATCTTCACGGTCGTATAAGGCGGCCGCCGTCAGCGGTGTATAGCCTGTGCTGTCTTCTCCGTCGATGTCGACGCCCTGACCCAGCAGCGACTCAACATCTTTCAGGCGACCATCCCTCACCGCATCAAGCAAGGCATCGGATGCTGTCATGGTCTGGGTATTGGCTGGCGTTTGCACCGTCATATTCAGGAGTCCGAAATCAGTTACTAAAAGGCCTGGCCACGATAGCAAATAGCATAATATATGTCAAATAATACGGTGCGCCCTCTTGCAACAACCTAATGCATCAGCACGTCCGGCATCTTTAAAATGCCTGTTTCGCTGTCCGCTTCAGCCTGCAGACGCTGCATGATGCCCTCTTCAAGGATTGAGGGCAGGACAGAAGCATCATCATCACCGGAGACAAGCTGCATCAGCATTTCCAATGGCGATTTCTTCGCGGGGAACCGCTCGAGCGGAACATCCTGATCCGGCTTGAGCTTTGCGGCGGCCTTGGCCAGCATGACGGCTTTATCAAGGCCGCCCAGCTCATCCACCAAGCCCCTCTCCTTTGCCTGACGTCCTGTCCAGACATGCCCTTCCGCCACGGCCTCGACTTGCTCATGCGTCATATGACGGCCTTCCATCACCCGCGCGATAAAAGCCTGATAAATGTCGTCCAGCATGGCCTCGAACCGGTTCCTTTGCTTCTCCGTGAAGGGAACATTGGCTGACCACATCAGCGCATTGTTTCCCTGCGAGACATTATCCCAGTGAACGCCGAGCTTATCCCACAACCCCGCCAGCACGAACTTGCCGCCAAAAACGCCGATGGAACCGGTAATGGTGGCAGGCTCGGCCACGATTTTGTCCGCCGGGCTCGCAATCCAATAACCGCCGGAGGCCGCATAACCGCCCATCGAGACAATCACAGGCTTGCCTTTTTTCTGTGTTTCAACGATGGCATGACGGATTGTTTCCGCCGCTTCCGGCGAGCCTCCCGGGCTGTCGATGCGGAAAACAACCGCCGCAACATCCTTGTCTTTGCGCGCGTCTTCGAACGCGCTGGCAATCTTGTTGGCAGCCATATCACCGCCACGTAAACTCGCATGGCTCTCGCTGTTATACGAAATAATATCGCCAGCGCCGATAATCAGGGCGATCTTTGCCTTGGACTTTCTATCAAAGGAAGGGCTGGAGTCTTCATGAGAAGAATAATCCTCAAGGGTAACCGTCTCAGCATCTTTGCCCGCCGCATGCTTGGCATCATCAAGCATCTGGTCGTAGTAGCCTATTTTGTCGATCAGTTTCAGTTGAAGCGCCTCTTCGCCCGTGAAAGGCGCATCATTGACCAGCTTCCTTACGTCGCCGACAGACATCTTGCGACTGGCGGCAATTCCCGCCGTGATCTGGTCAGAAAGATCAGCCACCAGCCCAATCATCATCTCGCGGTGCGGCGCGCTCATACCGGTCAGTGTCAGGCTTTCCGGCATGGATTTATAGATGCCNNGACGGCTGAACTCCGCATCAACCCCGACTTTGTCCATGATTCCTTTAAAAAACGGCACTTCGACCGCCACGCCGTTCATAGAAACAGTCCCCACAGGCTGCAGCCAAACCTGACTGAATGAGGAAGCCAGATAATAGTCCCCCATGCCGGAAGAAAAACCGCCGAAGTCATCTGCATATATATAGGCCGGTTTTCCAGCAGCACGGAACTTGGCCAGCGTATCGCGCAGCTCCTGCAATTGTGCCGGCGTCATTTTAATATCCTGTAATCTTGCAACGAATCCTTTGACGCGTTTGTCCTTGGCGGCCTCCGTCAAGGCATCTATCACTTCATGAAAAGTATTGGACGTGCGCAATAGAGGCTGGCTCAACGAAGGGCCGCTGACAATCTCTTCCAGCCCTGCTTTGAACGTATAAGTAAGTATGATGTTATCAGATATGGATGAACCAGCCGAATGCACGGCCCCGCCCGCCATCAGCGCAAGAGAAACAAATCCAAGCGTCACCGAAACGCCGGTCATGATGAAGAACCACTTGATGAAACCCATTACCTTTTTCAGGAAGCCATCTTCATTACGGCGCTGCGGAACATACATCATGTCAACCTCTTTTTATCCGTTTGGTTAAAATTTTTTTGAGTCTATCTCAACAATCGGTATTGAACGATGAATAAATTGTTGTATATTTCCCCATCGATAAAAAAAGCCCTGCGTCGTTAAACGCAGGGCAAGTCGTCATCGAAGCGAAGTACTAAGGGAAGCACCGCACTCAGAAAACTGAAGGCAGTGCTTTTCCTTTGAGAGTCAGAGTCTCCTGATTCTGTGGATAAGAGTCGAGTCTTTATTTTAGCTATAAAAAGACATTGTTTTTCAATGCACTAATAAGGCGACTCCGGAAAACTCAAGTAATTGCGTTTCCGGAGTCATCTTTTACATCAGAGCCGATTCGCAAATACTTGAAAAGACTCGCAAATAAAAGCGGATTAGTATTTCTTGCCAAATGTATTTTTAACGATGGATCTCATGCCGTCATTTAAATCATCCATCAAATCTTCCGTCAGACTGAAATAAGCACGGTCGCGGTCCGCCGGAGAGATACTTTCCATCAGGCTCTTGTCACGCTTGGCAATTACTTCGGCATGTCCAAGAACGACATCAGGGGCCCGGGGATTGACCAGCTCGAATCGCACCAGGACTTTGGCCTTGAGACGTTCGGAAGGCTCCTGCGTGAAGGCGCCCATGAAACCTTTGGTTGTCGGCAATTCCTCACTTACGACTGAAGCGTCCTCGATAATCGCCCGCAACACATTATCATTGCCAGCCGCCACAAGCTGCTTCTTGAGCAGGCGTTCCGCTGCAACATAGGGCGGCGTGCGGAAGCTGTGCTCCACGTTCGGATCCTGCATAGGCGGCTTATAGTTATCCACAACCTCGATCTTCGCCGCATTGATCGGCAAGGGCTGGAAATTGGCAAAAGTCATGTCAGGCGGCGTCGATACCGGCGGGCCCTCCATGCAGCCGGTCAATGCAGCTATAACCGTCAACCCTAAAAGAATCTCACGTAATCTCATGACTTTTTTCCTTTATATACGCTGTCGAGATCTCCGGCCGAGAACCTGTACTCCTCGCTGCAGAACTCGCATTTGATCTCCACGTGGCCCTCTTCTTTGCAGATTTCCTCGATTTCCAGGCGCGGGATCGTCCGCAAGATATCAACAACACGGTCACGTGTGCAACGGCATTTGAAGCGGATATGTGTCGGCGAGTAGATTCGCACCCCCTCTTCATGAAACAAACGGTAAAGCACGTCAGATGACGCCAGTACCGGCGAAAGAATTTCCCCTTCGCTGCAGGTCGAAAGCAGCATGGCTGCACGTGTCCAGTCCTCGAGATCAGGCTCGATATCAGGGGTCTTGCCGGCGTCTTCATCCGGCATCTGCTGGATCATGATGCCGCCGGTGCGCCAGTGCCGGTCCTGGGGGTGGACGGCAAGCTTGAACGACGTCTTGATCTGTTCGGATTGCGTAAAGTAATGCTGGGCGGCATCAATGATGGAGTTGCCCTTCAGCTCGACGATACCCTGATAGCGGTGGTCCTGCCCGCCGTGATCGACCGTGAAGGCCATATAGCCTTTGCCGAGAAGGTGATAATAGTGATTGTCGGTATCTTTCTTGCGCTTGGCAAGTTTCTTGACCGCAGCGGCATCAAACCCGGCATAGGCCCGCACCTCGCCCTTGCTGGTGACATCAGCCACCAGCGTGCGGATCGGGCCATCACCCTTGATCTGCAAAGAGAAAACGCCTTCATATTTCAGCATAGAGCTCAGCAGCAGGCACAGGGTCAGCACCTCGCTCAGCAGTGCCGAGACCGGCGGCGGATAATTGTGCTGCTGCATAATCTCCGCCAATACGGAGCCAAGGCGCACCATCCGTCCGCGCACGCCTGATTTTTCCAGACGGAACGGCTGGACAACATTGTCATCCACCAGTCCGGATTGTTCAGAGCCGTCTTTTTTGATACGAATAGCCATNNCCAAAACATATTTGGAAAATGCGGCTTTGTACTATTTGCAGCGTTATGCAACTTCAGCCGAAAACCTGCGGCGTGTCCTGATGCGCAAGGTCAAGCGCTCTTGCAGCTTCCATGAGATGCCGGCGGAAGACTTCGTGCCGCTGGTCGATGAGCTGGTGGCACGCTATATGAACGTTGGATTGGTGGATGATAAAAGCTTTGCGCAGGCACGCGTCACGTCGCTGCGGCGGCAGGGTCACTCAGGACGCTCCATCATCGCGCGGCTTCAGGTCAAGGGACTCTCGGCGGCGCAGATAGAAGCAGCGCTGAAAAGCGTTGATGAGGATAAAGAAGAGCCGGAACTTTCCGCCGCCCGCTCCTATGCCCGCCGCAAGAAACTCGGCGCTTACCGGACAAAACCTCAAGATCCGCAAAAAGAACTCGCAGCGATGGGCCGCGCTGGGTTTAGTTACGAAGTTGCACGACGCGCACTGGCGTTCTCACCAGCGGAATAATTAACTAACATATTGATAAATAAATATAATATTTTTATATTATT
>PLXM01000188.1 GCA_003153235.1 Rhodospirillales bacterium | reverse complement strand
GTCGTATCGCCAACACCATGCACCAGGCGATAATTACCGCGGCAAATACTGCGTGGCAAGCCTATAACACCAAGATTGCTGCCGCCGTTGCCGGCAACGTTACAGGACGCGGCTGGGCGGGCATGGGGAACTTTTACTGGAATTTATCAAAAGCAAATACCTTTATTCTGAATGAATCAGATATCCCTGTCTCTATAGATGCGCCGGCGCAAGTCGATGATGGCGGCCTGGGCGGGAAAGTAGACGAAATCCTTGCCAAATACGATGACTGGTGGGCGACCGTGCCTATGTCTCCCGCAGCCGGCTGGTCGGCGGCAAAATCCGCTCCCGTTCAATTCCCGCGCAATCCGGGTGTCAACCCCGGCGTCTCCGCCTCCGGCGATGACGGCAGCGGCGGCGGCGGCATCCTCGGCGGTGCTCTGGATGTGGCGAGCCACATTCCTGTTATCGGCGGGCTCTTCGGCGGTATCAGCGACGTCATGAAGCTGTTCAACCTCATCAAGCACGCTTTTGACATGGCGAAAGAGATCGTCAAATCTCCTGAAAACTTTATTGTAAAGACCATATCAAATGCCTTGCATGGCGACATCATTGACCTTGTAACGCCTGATGCTCAGGACAGCCAGGTCATGCCTCTTATGGTCCTGACAAATCTGGGCCACAAGTTGATAACGATTGGCATCGCAATCCACTTTGCACTCTTCACTGCGATATTGATCCTCTCGATCATACCGATGGATGACGTCGCAGCCGCAGTGGCCAGCAGTTCTGCTATGGGACTTCTCGGCATGATCGGTACAATGGTGCTGAGCTGCGGAGCGATACTGTCGTACTGGATCCCCTGTCTGCCGTTTATCAGGGTGACGCATGCGGTATTGACCTGGGCTGTGAGCGTGTTCGAAGCCGTTGCTCTGGTGCCGATTGCCGCTCTGTCTTTCCTGTCCACGACGGGTGAAGGCTGGGATGCAAAGCACGTCTTTATCAACTGGCTTGATATCTTTACACGTCCAGTGCTGACGGTCATCGGCTATGTCGGCTCGGTACTCATGTTCGAAACGTTCTTCTCCTACTTCTACGACTCGTATAAATCGCTGCTTCACGGCCAGACAACCCAGATATCAGGCATCTTCAACCTGTTCTTCAACCTTCTGGGCTGCGGGTTTTATGCACTGATCTTCTGCCTGGTCATTTACACGGCGGCAAATACCTGCTTCAAGATGATACAGATCATCCCTGACGCCTTCTTCAGATGGGGCCCGATGGGCGGATCGAAATCGGCCTTCTCCGATGATGGCGGTGACCACAGCGGCGCCGTTGGCAAAATGGGCGGCATGATGTCCGACGCTATGGGCGCTGCCACAAAATCAATGCCGGAGCTGAAGAAGGGCATCAAAACCCAGCAATGGAATCAGGACATGATGAATCAGTCTAGTATAACTGAAGGCGAAGGCGGCGGTGGTGCTGCTGATGCCGGTGGTCAGGGCGCTCAGGCTGCAGCTCAATCTGCCTCAGCTTCTGCTTCATCTGCAGCAGCTTCAGCTTCAACTGCTTCAGCCGCAGCCGCAGCAGTGGCGTCAGACCGCCGCCTGAAGGAAAATATCCGGCTAATGGGTACGCAGAATGGCTTCAATGTCTACAGGTTCAGCTACATCGGCAATGCACAGAAATACATCGGTGTTATGGCTGATGAAGTACTCAAAGTGAACCCGGATGCCGTATGCGAAAAGAATGGCTTTATGGCCGTCCACTACGACAAGATCGGCGTCGAGTTCAGAGCCATTAACTAAGAAGAACTAGGGGTACTTATTAAACCCAACAAGCCCCGCCGGAGGCCCCCAAATCGCCGGCGGGGTTTGGCTATTCAGGTTTTGGAACTTTTCCCTATATCCGTAGTTGTCTCCCTGCTTCCAAAGGGCTAAACTTGCCCCCTATTCTTCAAGGAGAATCTATGCCCGTAAAATTATCCATCCTGACCCTGTTTTTCTGCGCCCTGACTTTTCCGGTTCTGTCGCAGGCCGCTGAAACCGTTACCCCGGCTCCGGGCATCGCCATGCATGGCGCTCCGAAATATACCCCCAGCTTCCAGCATTTTGACTACGTCAATCCCGACGCGCCCAAGGGCGGCGAACTCCATCTCGCCACTGAGGGAACTTTCGACAGCCTCAATCCCTTCATCATCAAAGGCGTCGCGGCGCCGGGGATCGACGAGTACATCTACCAAACCCTGATGACGGGATCAGGTGACGAAGCCTTCAGTGAATACGGTCTTCTGGCGGAAACGATCGAGACGCCAAAAGACAGAAGCTGGGTTGCCTTTAACCTGCGCAAAAACGCACGTTGGAGTGACGGCAAGCCCGTCACCGCCGACGATGTTGTGTGGAGCTTCAACACGCTGATGACCAAGGGCGTTCCCTTCTACCGCGGATATTATGCCGGCGTCAAAGATGTCGTCGCCGAAAGCCCGACACGCGTCAAGTTCACCTTCAAATCTACGGAAAGCAGTGAGCTGCCGCTGATCATCGGCCAGCTGCCTATTCTTCCCAAGCATGTCTGGGAAGGAAAAGACTTCGATAAATCCACCACCGATACCCCAATCGGCAGCGGACCTTACAAGGTCAAATCCGTTGACAATGGCAAGCGCATCGTCTTTGAACGCATCAAGGACTGGTGGGGCAAGGACCTGCCGGAAACCAAGGGCATGTATAATTTTGACACCCTCACGATCGACATCTACCGCGACCCGACCGTCATGCTGCAGGGCCTCTTTGCCGGCAACTTTGATTTTCACTCGGAAAATATCGCCAAATCGTGGTTTACCGAGTATGACGACAAGCCGCCCGTGAAAGACGGACGCATCAAGAAGGAAGAGATCCAGCACAGCCTTCCCTCCGGCATGCAGGCTTTTGCCTTCAATATCCGCCGCCAGATGTTTAGCGATGTTCAGGTGCGTAAAGCGCTCGGTTATGCTTTCGACTTCGAATGGTCAAATAAACAATTCGCCTACGGCGGTTATACGCGCACGCATAGCTACTTCGACAATTCAGAGCTGGCCTCCTCCGGCGTGCCGACGGGCGCCGAGCTGGATATTCTGAAAAAATTCAAGGGTCAGGTGCCGGACGAGCTCTTTGCAAAGCCGTTTACGCTGCCGCAAACTTCCGGCTCCGGCAGCGATATGCGCGATAATCTCATGACCGCTAAAAAACTGCTGGAAGATGCCGGCTGGAAGATGGGTGCCAGCGACCTGCTGGAAAAGAACGGTCAGCCCTTCAAGTTCGAGATCCTGATTAATCAGGAGACTTTCGAACGCTGGATTGCGCCTATGGTATCCAACCTCAAGAAGCTCGGCATCCAGGCCAACATCCGTTATGTCGACACCTCGCAATACCAGAAACGTATGGAAGATTTCGACTTTGACATGACCGTTGCCAACTTCGGACAGTCCCTCTCGCCGGGTAACGAGCAGCGCAACTACTGGGACAGCGACAAGGCTGATGTCCACGCCAGCCATAACGTCATCGGCATCAAAAACCCTGTTGTCGACCAACTGGTGGACATGGTCATCAGCGCCCCGGACCGCGATCAGCTGATCGCCCGTACCCGCGCCCTCGACCGCGTTCTCCTGTGGAATTATTATGTGATTCCGCAATGGCACCTCAACGCCGCGCGGGTCGCCTACTGGAACAAGTTCGACAGGCCCCCTGTCACAGCCAAATACGATCCCATCGCCATCATGACATGGTGGTATGATCCGGAAAAGGCTGCTAAACTTGCTTCAAAGGCAAAACCGGAAGCAAAGTAAACAAGGTTCTATGACCGCATATATCCTCCGCCGACTGCTGCTGATGATCCCGACGCTGTTCGGGATCATCCTGCTGAATTTCCTGATCGTGCAGATTGCGCCCGGCGGTCCGGTTGAGCAGATGATCGCCAAACTGCAGGGCATGAACGTCTCCGCCACGCAGCGCTTTAGCGGCGGCGGCAATGATGTCAACTCAACGGCGCAAATGCAGCAGCAACAGCTCAACAGCAGCGGATCGAGCAAATACCGCGGCGCGCAGGGCCTTGACCCGGAATTCATCAAGTCGCTTGAAAAGCAATTCGGCTTTGATAAGCCCATTGGCGAGCGGTTCTGGATGATGCTCAAAAACTATCTCAGGTTTGATTTCGGCGAAAGCTACTTCCAGAACAAGAAAGTCATGGATCTGGTGCTGGAGAAAATGCCGGTATCCATCTCCATCGGCCTGTGGACAACGCTGTTTACCTACCTTATCTCCATCCCGCTCGGCATTCGCAAGGCCGTGCGCGATGGCACAAAATTCGACGTCTGGACAAGCGGCGCGATCATCATCGGCCATTCCATCCCAAGCTTTCTTTTTGCCATCCTGCTGATCGTGGTTTTTGCCGGCGGGAAATACCTGCAATGGTTCCCCCTGCGCGGGCTCGTCTCCGACAACTGGCACGATTTGGACTGGCCGCACCGCATCCTCGATTATTTCTGGCACATGGCGCTGCCCATCCTTTCCATGGTCATCAGCGGCTTTGCGAGCCTAACGATCCTCACCAAAAATTCATTCCTCGAGGAAATCAACAAGCAATATGTCCTGACTGCCCGCGCCAAAGGCCTGACGGAAAACTATATCCTCTACAAGCATATCTTCCGCAATGCTATGCTGATCGTCATTTCAGGATTCCCCGGCGCGCTGATGGGTATTTTCCTCGGCAGTTCACTGCTCATCGAGACGATCTTTTCGCTGGATGGTTTGGGTTTATTGGGCTTCGAATCCACCATCAATCGCGATTATCCCGTTATGTTTGGCACGCTCTACGTCTTTACCCTTATGGGCTTCATCATCCGGCTCATCAGCGATCTCACCATGACATGGGTCGACCCGCGGATCGATTTCAACGCGCAGGGGGACAGGTGATGATCCAGCTCTCCTCTATCGCGCAACGCCGCCTCCTGCAATTCAGGCGCAACCGCCGCGGTTATTATTCGACATGGGTATTTCTTGTGCTGTTCCTGTTCTGCTCCTTTGCCGAACTGATCGCCAACGACAAGCCGATCATGGTCGACTATAACGGCAGCTTTTATTTCCCCATCGTCAAATCCTATCCGGAAACTGCTTTTGGCGGGGAGTTCGAGACACAGGCGGATTATCGCGACCCCGTCGTCAAGAAACTGATCGACGATAAAGGCTGGATGCTCTGGCCGCCGGTTCATTACTCCTACCAGACCATCAACTATAATCTTGATGTCCCCGCGCCCGCGCCGCCCACGCTGGAAAATCTGCTCGGCACAGATGATCAGGGACGCGACGTGCTGGCGCGGCTGATCTATGGTTTCCGCATCTCCATCCTCTTCGGGCTGATCCTGACCATCCTCGGCAGCATTGTCGGCGTAATGGTTGGCGCGGCTGGCGGCTATTTTGCTGGATTGTTTGACCTGCTCTCGCAGCGGTTCATGGAAATCTGGTCGGGCATGCCCGTGCTGTTCCTGCTCATCATCATGTCGAGTATTATTACGCCGGGATTCTTCACGCTGCTCGGGCTAACCCTGCTCTTCTCGTGGATGTCGCTGGTGGATGTTGTGCGCGCGGAATTCCTGAAAGCCCGCAATCTCGATTATATCCGCGCCGCCAAGGCGCTTGGCGTTTCGACGCCCACCATCATCTTCAAACATGCCCTGCCCAACGCGATGGTGGCAACCATCAGCATGATGCCTTTCGTGCTCACCGGCTCGGTCACGACGCTGACGGGGCTTGATTTCCTCGGGTTCGGCCTGCCGCCCGGATCTCCCTCGCTCGGCGAGCTGCTCTCTCAAGGACGGAACAACCTGCAAGCACCGTGGCTCGGCATCACAGCCTTTTTGTCACTAGCAATCATTTTGAGCCTGCTGACGTTTATCGGCGAAGCCGTGCGCGACGCCTTCGACCCCCGCAAGATATTCAAAGGTTAAGAACATGGCCCTGCTCGAAGTAAAGAATCTCTCGGTGGACTTTAAAAACGGCCCGCAGGTCACGCATGCGGTGAAGAACATCTCTTTCACCATCGAAAAAGGCGAGATTCTCGCCGTTGTCGGGGAATCTGGCTCCGGAAAATCGGTCACCGCACTCTCGATCCTGCAGCTACTGCCCTACCCTGTCGCGCAGCACCCTTCAGGCTCCATCAAATTTAAAGGCGAAGAGATGATGCACGCGCCCGATGTTGTTCTGCGCGGCATCCGCGGCAATAAAATCGCCATGATCTTTCAGGAACCGATGACCTCACTGAACCCGCTGCACACCATCGAGAAGCAAATTGCCGAAGTGCTCTTCATCCACAAGCGCATGACACCGGGCAAAGCACGCGAACGCGTTATCGAGCTGCTCAACCTCGTCGGCCTTGAAAGGCTGACAACGCGCCTGAACGCCTTCCCGCATGAGCTTTCCGGCGGGCAACGGCAGCGCGTGATGATCGCCATGGCGCTCGCCAACGAGCCAGACCTGCTGATCGCCGATGAGCCGACAACCGCAGTTGATGTGACCGTGCAGGCGCAGCTTTTGAAACTTCTGAAAGATTTGCAAAAGAAAACAGGCATGGCCGTCATGCTGATCACGCACGACCTCAGCATCGTCCGCAAAATGGCCGACAGCGTGGCCGTCATGTACCATGGCGAGCTGGTTGAACATGAAAAAACAGAAAAACTCTTCACCTCTCCCGCGCACGACTACACGAAAATGCTGCTTGCTGCACAGCCCAATGGTGTACCGCAGCCTTTTGATACAAACATCCCCGCCATCTTCCATGCGGATAACCTCAAGGTTTATTTCCCCATCAAAGCCGGCGTTTTCCGCCGCACGATGGACTATGTACGTGCCGTGGACGGCATCGACCTCGATATCCGCCCCGGCCAGACAGTCGGCGTGGTGGGTGAATCCGGTTCCGGTAAAACGACCTTGGGGCTCGCCCTGCTGCGTCTGATCCAGAGCACAGGCACGATCCGCTTTAATGGTCAGCCGATAGATGCCATGGCCGCTAACGACCTCCGTCCCTTCCGCAAGGACATGCAGATCGTGTTTCAGGATCCTTACGGCTCGCTCTCGCCGCGCCTTTCTATCGCGCAGATCATCGAGGAAGGGCTGCTGGTGCATTTTCCCAATCTCACGCCTGCGGAGCGCGACAAACACGTTGTCGATGTGATGAAAGAAGTCGGCCTCGACCCCGAAACGCGCAGCCGCTATCCGCATGAATTTTCCGGAGGGCAACGCCAGCGGGTCGCAATCGCGCGCGCCATGGTGCTGAAACCGAAATTCGTCATTCTCGATGAGCCAACCTCAGCGCTCGATATGTCGGTGCAGGCGCAGATCATCGACCTGCTGCGTAACCTGCAGCAGAAGCACAACCTCGCCTATATGTTCATCAGCCATGACCTGCGCGTGATCAAGGCAATCTCCCACCAAGTGATCGTCATGAAAAACGGCAAAGTCGTTGAAAGTGGCCCGACGAGAGAGATTTTTGCCCATCCGCAACAGGATTATACCAAGTCCCTGATCGCGGCGGCACTGAATATTGAAGTCGTGAATTCGTAAAAATCGTTTAATATCAGATAGTTATATTTATCAAAAAAACTGCTTGCGCTATTTTAGTATTTATGTAAATATAATATGGATATTAATTATACTGGGGATCATAAAAAATGAGATTACACTCTGAAAAACTGAAAAAGAAATTATCCCCGTTTTTTAATGCTATTTCAGGCAAAGACGGAACACGCGTAGCGGTTGGAACAGTATTGGCAATCGTCACTGAAAGTGCCGCCATCAGTTTTGCGATCGCTGCCGCCGTCGGCGCTCTTCCCTCATCAGCCTTCTTTTTCGCCGGAGGGCTTCTTGGAACCGGCGCCGGATTTGCAGTCAATGCCGCCAATTCCATCAGCCAGCATAAAAATATCAAAAAGATTAAAAAACTGGAAAAAAAGATTTTGACGACGGAAGAGGAACTGCTGGAAGAAAAGAAAAAAGAAAATTCCGCTCCGGCTGCTGCCCAGCCTGTTGTCACAACGAAAACTCTCACGGCAAAAGCCCCGACAGCAGGTTAAGCGGCTTTTTTCTGTACCGGCGATGCCGTCCCGGCCATTTTCTTCAGCAACTCGATCTCGCGCTTTTTAGCTTCAGCGAAATGCTTGTCCTTCACATGACCGTAGCCGCGGATATGTTCGGGGATGGAGGCGACTTCAACGGCAACATCATAGTTCGCCGCAGTCACGCTGGATAACAGCCCTTCGATAGTCGCCTTGTAATCCTTGATCAGCTGGCGTTCCATACGACGTTCTGCGGTATAACCGAAAATATCCAGCGGCGTGCCGCGCAGAGATTTGAAGCGGGCGAGGAATTGGAACGCGTTCATCATCCACGGCCCGAATTCTTTTTTGAGCAGGTGACCGGTGACGGGGTCGCGTTTGGAGAACAGCGGCGGCGCGAGGTTGAATTTTATTTTAATGTCGCCTTCAAATGTTTGCTTGACCTGCGCCATGAACTGTCCATCGGTATAGAGCCGCGCCACTTCATATTCGTCCTTGTAGGCCATCAGC
>PLXM01000149.1 GCA_003153235.1 Rhodospirillales bacterium | reverse complement strand
GTCGGCATTTCAGGCGCGATCCAGCACCTCGCCGGCATGAAGGACTCAAAAGTGATTGTTGCCATCAACAAAGACCCTGATGCCCCCATCTTTCAGGTCGCCGACTACGGCCTTGTGCAGGATCTTTTTGTCGCTTTACCGGAACTCACCAAAGCGGTCTGAAAGATTTACATTATGTAATAAAGAGACCGAGACACTTTGACTTCCGAATCACTTCTGTAGCATCATAGAGACGGGGATTTGGGGGAGTGTTAAGCATAGTGCTGAAAAGCTGGCCTGCTATTTTATTTGGACTTATGCTCGTTTCATTTTCGGCGTCGGCAATGGCTGATGGCGACGATCCTGATGTGCTCCAGAAACTGCTTGGAAAGCCGGGCACAGTTTCGATCAAACCCATCAAGGATGACGAGCCGCTGCGCCTCACCACAAATAAAGACCGGATCATCCGCCTCGACAAAGACGCCTCCAGCGTCATCGTCAATAATCCGGCGCATGCCGTCGTCATGCTGGATTCACCGCGCCTGCTGATTGTGATGCCGCGCCAGCCGGGGGCCACCTCTTTCTCCGTGCTGGATGGCGACGGAAACACTATTTTGCACAAGGAAATTATCGTCACTAACGTGCAGCCCCAGTATGTACGGATACGCCGGATGTGCAACGGAAGCGACCCCACATGCGTACCAAATGCCTACTTCTACTGCCCCGATGGCTGCTATGAAGTCACCGCCGTCGGCGATGCCAGCGGCAATGCCAACATTACAGCGCCTGTCGGCGGCGCACCACCTGCGCCCGGCAGCGTGCCCGGCGTTTCTGGCGGCGGTCCCGGTGGCCCGCCTATAGGAGCACCGCAAAATCCAGTCAGCGTAGGCACTGCACCAGCAGGTTTTTCAGGCACAAGCCCATGAGGATAAAATGCATAAAACTGTAACAGCTCTTTCTCTCGCGGCACTTCTTTGCGTTGTCAGTTGCAAGACAACCGATACGCCCCTCATCGGCCCTGCCGTCAACAGCCTTACGGGCATGCATGACGAAACGGAAGCAAGGCTTAACACTGCCGCTAATAATGCTGTGACCGCCGGAAAGACGGATGAAGCACTCGCGCTCTACACAAAGCTCTACGCGAATGACCAGTCACGGGATGTGGCTCTCAATTACTCGCAGCTCCTGCGCAAAACCGGCAAGACCGGCAAAGCGCTTGATGTCCTCAAACCGTTCGTCAATGGCCGCGACGGCTCTATCAGGGACAACGCCGAGCCGATCATGCTCAATGAATATGCCGCTGCCAATATCGAAGCGGGAAATTACAAAATGGCGGAGGACGCGCTCAATAAGGTCCTGGAAGATAAAAAAGCAGCCAGTTTCCAGTCAGATGCCTATAACCTTTTTGGTATCGTCCTTGATGCAAAAGGCCAGCATAAAGACGCTGAAGAGTATTACCGTCAGGCTCTCGACGGCTGGAAGGGCGACCCGACATCTGTCATGAACAATCTTGGCCTCTGCCTGGCTTCACAGGGCAAGTTTGATGAATCACTGACAATCCTCCGCCAGGCCCTCATCCTCGCACCTCAAAAGCCGGAACTTGCGCGCAATATACAAATGGTCACGGATCTCAGGAAATCTGTTGTGCCTACGGCGCCAATATCCGTGACGATCCCCGCAAGAAATAACTAGCGTCTGAAGAGATTAGTGCCCTGGCAGGCTAAGGAAAGCCGGCCCCAGAATGATAATGAACAGCGGCGGCAGAAAAAACAGGATCATCGGTACGGTCAATTTGGGCGGCAGGGATGCGGCCTTTTGCTCGGCTGTCGCCATACGCGCTTCACGTGACTCATCCGACAAGACCCGTATGGCCTTTGATACGGATGTTCCGTATTGCTCCGCCTGCAGCATGGCTGTCGCGAAAGACCGTGCCGGACCGCTGCCCACGCGCGCAGCAAAACCCTGAAAGGCTGCCTTGCGGTCATTAAGCATCCCGAGCTCTGCACTGAGGATACCCAGTTCTTCGGCCAGCACCGCCGAGTGTTCGGAAATTGTGTGGCCGATACGGTTGATGGCCGCCTCGATACCAATCCCGCCCTGTACGCAGATCAGCAGCATATCCAGTGCATCCGGAAACGAGAGAGATATTTCCTGCTGGCGCTTGTCAGCAATATTCTTTATAAAGATACGCGGCAGATAAAAACCTATAATCGCGCTTCCCATGAGTACAAGAAGCTTGACGCCATGAGATACCGTCTTGTGCGAGAGCCCCATAAACAGCATCCCCAACCCCAAAAGAACAACTGGCAGAATGATGCGTGAAGCCAAATAAAATAGCGGCGCAGACGTTCCGCGTATCCCCGCCTGCAGCATCTGGGTCCGCGCCTTGACACTGGCCTGCCCGGCCAAGGCCTGCAGCTTGTAAAGTCCGGCAAGGGACTGCGCTGCTGTCTGCTCGGTTGATTTTTGATTAGGCTTTTTACCTGAAACCTGCTCCCGCGCCTGGTCAAAGAGGGCGCGGCGCTTCTTCTCGATCACTTCCTTATAACGCTCTTTTTTTTCCGACCGCGCGACAAACGGGATAACAAAAGCGGCAAAAGAAACAGCAGCGGCAATTGCGCTCAAGAATACGATGTAAAAACTAGAATCCATGTTGGTCAATGATTCCATGCGCTCAGATCCTGAAGTTAATCATTTGCCGCATCATCAGAACGCCAAAAGACATCCATATACTACTGCCCCACAGCATGATTTTTCCAGTGGGCTTCGTGAAGAGAAGGCCGATGTATTCAGGCCGTGCCAGATAGAGGGCAAGCATCACCAGCAACGGCAGGCAGCCGATAATCGCCGCGGAAGATTTGGCTTCTGACGACAGCGCCTGAACTTTTCTTCTCAGGCGGAAACGCGAGCGGATTACATTGGAAAGATTGTACAGAACCTCGCTCAGGCTGCTGCCCGTCTCGCTCTGGATCTGCAGCGCCGTAGCAAACATGTGCACCTCCGGCAACGGCACGCGCCGCGCCATCATCAGCGCCGCTTCGCCAATAGAAACACCTATTTTCTGGTTATCATAGATACGAAGCATCTCTTCTTTCAGTGGACCCTCAAATTCGCGCGAGGTCATGGCAATCGCCTCGGACATCGGCATCCCTGCCTGCAACAGCCGCGCCATTGCATCCAGCGCGTCCGCAAATTCCTTCAGGAACTTTTTCTGGCGGCGCTTGGCTTTCCACTTGAGGAAAAACTTGGGCATCCCCAGAAACGCCGTGATAATGAGNNCCAGCTTGTCAGCAACAGTGTCACCCACACAAAGACAGAAAAAAGGGCTGCGCCAATCCAGTACCGCGACACCGGCGCTTCAATACCCGCTTGCTGCATCAGCTCGCGTATGGAAGCCCTGTCTTTTTTCTTTTCATGGCTCTCATCGCTTGCCTCTTTGAGCTTTCTGGCAATATCGGCGCGCTGCTTGGCCAGCGCCTTGTTTGAATCTTCTCCCTTCAAGCCATCGCCGCCGGTGCGTGAAATAACGGAAATATACCTGTCCCGGCGCTGCTGTTTTTGGCCGATAGCAAC
>PLXM01000127.1 GCA_003153235.1 Rhodospirillales bacterium | reverse complement strand
TGGCTTGGCGACGTCAGGTTGATTGACAACATACCTGTTTCAGAAGCAAGCAAAGGAGTATGAGAAATGTTACTATGTCTTGACGTCGGCAATACCCACATCGTCGGCGCTCTGTTCGAAGGGAAAAAGCTTAACCTGCGGTTCCGTTATGCGACATCGCAGATCGGTACAGCGGATCAATTCGGGATTTTCCTGCGCAGCATCCTTGAGACCAACGGCATCAACTATACTAAGGTCATGGTAACGCCGTTTTGTTCAGTGGTGCCGGGAGCCAATTTTACGATCCGCCACGCCTTCACCAATTATTTTCCCAATGCCGAACATTTTGTATTACAAGCGGGCGTCAAAACAGGCATCAACATCAAGTACAAGAATCCGGCTGAAGTAGGGGCAGACCTTATTGCGGGGGCCATAGGCGCCGTCGAGGCCTTCCCGAACAGGAACCTCATCGTCGTTGATCTCGGTACCGCCACCACACTAGCCGCCGTCACCAGAAAAAGCGACTTCCTGGGTGGCGTCATTATGCCCGGCATTCGGCTTTCGATGGAAAGCCTCAAGTCCAATACGGCGAAGCTCATGGAAGTCGACATTGAGGAGCCGAACACTTATCTCGGCCAATCGACGCGTGAATGTATCCAGCGCGGGCTTTATTTCGGGCATCTCGGCGCTATGCGTGAAGTGGTGGCGGGCTATAACCGGGAGCTTTTCGCAGGCGAGCCCGCCGTCGTTATTGGCACCGGCGGCTTCTCGCAACTTTTTAGGAACCAGAATATTTTTGACGCCATCCTGCCTGACCTTGTTTCCCAGGGTATCCGCATTGCCTACGAGAATTCAAAGGCTGCTTAGTTTAGGCTGACGTTTTGACCGTTGAAAGTACCTTGACATCGCCCATTGAATCTACCTTGGCATATTGCTGACAGTGTGCCCTTATGTTCACAGATTCGTTTGTGCGGACTAGAAAATCATCATTTGCTGTTTTTTTAAGGAAGGGTTCTTTTTTTAAAATGCTTTCTTCATAATTTTCTGTATCGTTCTCGCAAGATGTAAGTTCTCTTGCTAACGAAAAAAAATGTTCCTTATCTTTAGGGTTAGTAATTTTATAGTATAAATATTTTACATTCTGCGGCTTCTTAAAATTATTTCTTAGGATGACAATTTGAGCTTGCGAGAACGGAATCTTACTGAAATATGGCCGCAAAAGTTCTTTCTTCTTTAGAGAAAGAATATTGTTGACCATAGAAAACGCTAACACGGCACGCCACATATAGAATTCGCTATCTGCTATGCTTTCTTTTATCCATTCATTCATGGTATGTCCTTCCAGCTATTTTGCAGGCCAAGAGGGAGATTCCGCTTCAACTCCTTCGACGAAGATAACGTATTTTCACTATGGGTTCATTTCCTTCATTTTATAGAGCATTTTTGTTCTGAAAGTCTAACCGGGCAGAGAGCCTCCTTGTTCCCTTTACACGCAGTACTACTAAAGGCTCATGTGGTACAAAGTAACAAGTCACACTCCAATGCAAAAAAAGGACCCGTTAACGGGTCCTTTTTTTGATATTTTTATAAGTGTCTAGAAATTTATTTTAACCTACAGCTTTGGATTCTCCTGCAAACTGGTAACCAATGCCTCGAACGGTCTTGATAAAAACCTGGTTGCGTTGGTTGTCATTAATCTTTTTTCTGATACGTATAATCTGGGTATCTATAGCCTGATCAGGAGTATCTGACGTTCCTGAGCTGGTCAGTGAGAACAGATGCTCGCGGCTTAAGGCCCGGTTGGGAGCCATGACCAGAGTCTCGAGCAGCTTGAATTCGCCGCTGGTCAGCTTTACTGTTTTTCCCGCAACATCAAAAAGCTGATACTGTAACCGGTCCAGAACCCAGCCATTAAAGCTGATGCGGCCGGCTTTGTTGAGCGGCATGTCTGCTGCATTATCCGGCAATTTTATTTTATGCTGTGTGCGGCGCAGCACTGCTTTGATGCGGGCCGAGAGTTCGCGCAACTCAAACGGCTTTGTCAGGTAATCATCGGCGCCCATTTCAAGACAGACGATTCGGTCCACAGCTGCATCTTTACCGCTGATTACGATGACAGCGGCATTGCTTTTACGGCGAATCGCCGATAGCAGCGCGAGTCCGTTATCTTTCGGCAGAATAAGATCAAGAAGGATAACGTCAGGATGAGCAGTCTCGAGACCCTGCAGAAGCGCTGTGCCGTTGAATGCAGAAAGGCATTTATAACCATCACGCTCTAGATAATCGTGCATGACGGTCTGTAGGTCCAAATCATCATCAACTGCCAATATTGTATGTCTATTCAAGTGTATACCTCATAAATTTTAAAGTCGGACAAGAAAAAGCGGATTTCTTGCGACAGGAATGAAACAAACTTTTTCTATTTTGATACCTAACCGACAAAGTCCTGCAATGCGGAGCGGTTAGGTTTGATCATTAAAGCTTAATCACTGCGGCAACTAACGAACAGGAGTCATATTATGTTCCAACAAGAAGCACTTATTGACGAAATGGCCAAATTGCGAAAGTTTGCGTTACGATTGACAAAAAACGCTCACAATGCCGAAGATCTCTTGCAGTCTACTATGCTGCGCGCTCTGGAAAAGAAGGACCACTTCGAAAGCGGAACCAACCTCTTCAGCTGGACATCAAAGATGATGTTTAACCTCTTCGTTTCCGGTTATCGCCAGAAAAAGAAGTTTGAAACCCAGTACGATCCGGCACCCTATATTGATCAGATGTCAGTACAGCCTTCGCAGGAGGCTTCTGTCGACCTTATCACGGTAAATGATAATATGAGGCACTTAAGCCCTGAGCACCGTGAAGTCTTGCTGCTTATATCCACTCAAGGTATGAGCTACGAAGAGACTTCAAAGGTGCTGGAAATCCCTGTAGGTACTGTGCGTTCCCGTCTTAACCGTGCGCGCAGCCATCTGCAGGTCATACTGAACCCGATACCGGCATGTTATGCATCATCTGCCTCGCACTTTTCACAAATAGGTGCAGCTGCATAAGCTGTATGAATTAAAAAGTTAGATCCCTCAAACAGAAAGGCCTGCTTGAGGGATCTAATGATTTTATGATGAGGCCGGTTTTGATAGGCGGGGGGCCTACTTTTTTTCGCTATCCATGGAGTACCCGCCCATAAAACAACGCAGCATCTGGTCTTTTTCTTCTTTTGAGTCTTGTATTTCTTTCTCCTTTTCAGACAGCAATTTTTTATGCAGGGAATGCCGTTCGACGGAAAAGTCAATGGCCTGCTGTACATGTCCGGGGTTATCTATAAGGCTATCTTTATTTAAAAAGTCAGCCGCTCCTTCATGAACCATGGTTCTGGCGAGGTCATGATCCTTAAGGCTTGTCATGATAATAATGGGAAATTTATGCGCCCATTTCTTGATTCGTGCATATGTATCTGATGGCGTTGCCGTGTCGGGCAGTCCCAGATCAAGGAAAAGCAGGTCTATTTCTCCTTTTTCTAAAATAGCTTCTCCGGCCTTTAATGTTGTGACGCGCGTGCATTGGGTGTTTTTCATGTTATCCTGAATCATCCTCTGAAGAACAAAGGCATCAGTATCGCTATCTTCAATCAGCAAGATTCTAAGCGCAGCCTCCTGAGTGGTTTTTTCCTGCATCTTTTCCATGAGAATAACCTCCTTGTTAACGCATGCTTCGCTTCGCATTGTTGCCTTTATAATACCACTAATACAGAAGCTTGGTTGAAGTTTACAATTTATATTTATCCTGTAGGGGCGGGAACAATTGCTCTTCTTCTGTTGTTGGAAGCCTGTCCACCCCCGTCCAAGGCTGCCCGGGTTCCCCCCGAGCTCGGGCAGCCACCCTTCATGACAGTATGCTAAATGGAATCAAATGAGATCGAATTTAAGATTGTTTGAGGTTGAATTAGAGCCCGCACTTTCCATGGGTCGCAATCTGGCGTTGGAGCTGGTGCGTGTGACAGAAGCGGCGGCGCTTTCGGCTTCCCTGCTGATGGGGCGCGGTGATGAGAAGGCGGCGGATCAGGCCGCGGTTGATGCCATGCGTAATGCCCTCAATAGCCTCAGCATCGATGGTACGGTTGTTATTGGTGAAGGGGAACGCGACGAAGCGCCTATGCTCTACATCGGCGAGAAAGTCGGTCTCGGGAGCAGCATGTCGCACGTGCAGAATATAGACTATCCTCAATTAGATATCGCCCTTGATCCGCTTGAAGGCACGACGATCACGGCCAAGGGTGGTTATAACGCGCTGGCTGTCGTAGCTATGGCGGAAAAGGGCGGCTTCCTGAATGCGCCTGATGTTTATATGGATAAAATCGCCATTGGCGGCGGTTTGCCGGATAATGTTGTTGATCTGGATGCCACGCCTGCTGAAAACCTGAAAGCACTGGCAAAAGCCAAGGGCGTTCATGTGGCCGATATTGTCGCCTGCATTCTCGACCGTCCGCGGCATCAGGAACTGATAGCCAAGGTGCGTGCGGCTGGCGCACGGATCATGCTGATTTCAGATGGCGATGTGAGCGGCGTGATTGTGACCGCGCAGCCTGATGCGGGTATCGATATCTATATGGGTTCAGGCGGCGCGCCGGAAGGCGTTCTTGCTGCGGCCGCGCTTCGCAGCACAGGCGGTTTTATGCAGGGGCGCCTCCTCTTCCGCAATGAAGATGAAAAAGCCCGTGCCAAGAAATGGGGCATTACCGATCTTAACAAGAAATATGGCCTGACCGACCTCGCCAGAGGCGATGTGATGTTTGCGGCCACGGGCGTTACGGATGGCGCGATGCTGAAGGGTGTGCGGCGCTTCTCGGGCGGTGCCTTCACCCATTCCGTGATTATGCGCTCCAAGACCGGCACCATCCGCCGCATCGAAGCAACGCACAACTTCAGAAAGAAGACAGGCTATCAATGAGC
>PLXM01000203.1 GCA_003153235.1 Rhodospirillales bacterium | reverse complement strand
GCGCAATTCGGCGATTTCGCCAACGGTGCGCAGGTGATAATTGACCAGTTTATCTGCTCGGGCGAAGTTAAATGGCTGCGTATGTCGGGGCTGGTGATGTTGCTGCCGCACGGTTACGAAGGTCAGGGGCCGGAGCACAGCTCGGCGCGCCCTGAGCGTTATCTGCAGCTTTGTGCCGAGGATAATATGCAGGTGGTCAACTGCACGACTCCGGCTAATTATTTCCACTGTTTACGCCGCCAGTTGCTGCGTAAATTCCGTAAGCCGCTTATTGTTATGACGCCGAAATCGCTGTTGCGCCATAAACTGGCGACCTCAACACTGGCAGATATGGGCAAGGGGACGCATTTCCAGCGCATCATACCGGAGTCTGAAAAACTGCAAAAGGATGACAAGATCGCCAGAGTCATTCTCACCAGCGGTAAAGTATATTACGATCTGTTCGAGGAAAGGCAGGTGCGCAAGATTGACGATATTACCATAATTCGCATCGAGCAATATTACCCCTTCCCGGCCAGCGAGCTAAAAGCTGAACTGGCGCGTTATAAAAATGCGGAAATCGTCTGGTGCCAGGAAGAACCGGAAAATATGGGAGCATGGCGTTTTGTAGGCCCCCGGATTGGCGATCTTCTTGACGAGCTGGGGCGTGATACGCTGCGCGTGCGTTATGTCGGGCGCCCGGAAGCGGCTTCGACTGCTGCCGGTTACCTTACCATCCACCAGCGCGAACAGAAACAGCTGGTTGATCTGGCTTTACAACCGGCCAGGACAGCGTTAAAAGCGGCTAAGGCCTGAATTTGCATAAAAAATAATTTGGCCTAAAAATTCAATAAGGAGTTATCATGGCTGGTGAAATTGTTGTTCCATCGCTGGGTGAGTCGGTAAGCGAAGCGACGGTTGCTAAATGGTTCAAAAAAGTTGGTGATGCCGTGGCTGCCGATGAGCCATTGCTGGAACTGGAAACCGACAAGGTGACGCTGGAAGTCAATGCCTCGTCAGCCGGCGTCTTGAAGGAAATAAAAGTGCAAAGCGGCACGAATGTGGCCGTCGGCGCTGTGCTGGGTTCCATCGGCGCGGGAAGTGCAGCTGCTGCCGCAGCAGCTCCGGCAAAAGCTGAAGCACCGAAGAAGGTTGAGCCGTCTGCGGAAAAAGGAGCAGCGGTTCCCAAGGCTGCGCAGGTGGCTTCAAAACCGACCAGTAATGATGCAGGCAGCAAAACCGGGGATTCTTTCCTCTCGCCCGCCGTGCGCAAGCTGGTGGATGACAACAAGATGAACCCCGCCGACATGAGCGGCACCGGCAAAGATGGCCGGCTGACCAAGGGCGATGTTCTTGAAGCCCTGAACGCGCCGAAGTCTGCACCTGCTGCAAAAGCGCCGGCTGTTCCGTCAGGCCCGCGCAATAATGTCTCGCGTGAAGAGCGCGTGCGCATGACGCGCCTGCGTCAGCGTATTGCCGAGCGGCTTAAAGATGCGCAAAACACCGCGGCGATCCTCACGACATTCAATGAAGTCGATATGAGCCATATCATGGCGCTGCGCAGCCAGTACAAGGAAAGCTTCGAGAAGAAACACGGCGTGAAGCTCGGTTTCATGTCGTTCTTCGTCAAGGCCGCTGTGCAGGCGCTGAAGGATTTCCCCGCCGTGAACGCGGAAATCGACGGTACAGACCTCGTCTACAAGAATTATTACGATATCGGCGTGGCGGTCTCGACACCGGCAGGTCTTGTTGTTCCCGTTGTGCGCGATGCGGACAAGAAGGGCTTTGCGGCGATCGAGAAAGAGATCGGCGACCTTGGTACCCGCGCGCGCGACGGTAAGCTCAGCATCGATGAAATGACCGGCGGCACGTTTACAGTCACCAATGGCGGCGTTTTCGGCTCGCTGATGGCAACGCCGATCATCAATCCGCCGCAAGCGGCCATTCTCGGCATGCACAAGGTGCAGGAGCGCCCGGTTGTCGTGAACGGGCAGATCGTCATTCGTCCGATGATGTATATCGCGCTGTCCTATGACCACCGCATTATCGACGGCAAGGAGTCAGTCTCCTTCCTCGTGCGCGTCAAGGATGCAATCGAGGATCCGCAGCGTCTTCTGTTGGATGTCTAGCTAAAAGACTACCGTGCCACCAGTACGTAATAGAAATGGTAGCCTGTGCCGGGCGGACTGCTGCTGCTCTGGTAGCAGCCGCTGGGGTATGTCGTGCCGCTGGTGGTGATCGTGAAACTTCCGCCATAGCTTCCCGCAAATTGTGTGCCGTCGAAAGTAGCGGCGGCGACGGTCGGGATGGTCGTGGATTTCATGGTGATCCAGTTGATCTGCTCGCAGACGGTCTGTGTCACCCATGGCATGATGATCAGCAATTCGGAATTAGCAGCGGAGCAGGCTGATCCGGGCGGACCGGTGCCGGCGTTGGTCACGCAGGCATTGCCTTCGAAATAGTAGTTTCCTGCCAGCGCTGATCCGGCGGCTGTGGCGGCGGCTGTATCAATCGCCGCGAGAGGGGGCGTTTGAAAAACCAGAGCGCCGCCGGCCGGGTCAAATATCATGCATTTGTTGGCCGCGCCGTTCGTGTAGCCGCCGACAGTGGTATTTTGAAAGCTCACCTGCGTGGCGAGACAACCGTTTTCATTCATGACATTCTGCACGGCATTGTTAATTTTGTCGGCGTAGGAGGTTATTTCCTGTGCCGCGAGCGCCGCGTTTTCCGTCGCGCCGGTGTCGTAGCGGTTGCTTCTGCCCATGACAAACAGCAGCGCGGCGAACAGGGCGATGCCGATCAGCACGATCAGCAATATGTTGCCTGTTTCTTTGCGGCTGTTTCTAGCTAGTCCGGATGTCATCAGGAACTCCTTGCCCCTTACTATATAGATGAGTCTGGCCCCGAGGCAACGCTTCCATTATTATGTATACTTCCATCCTTCAAGCCCTGTCTTTTTCGCCAGATATAATGTATGACTCTCCACCATGATCGATTTTCAATTGGGACTACAACCGAAGCCATCCGCCGCGTCTTTTGTCAAGGACACGGATGAGCTGCATTTCGAGAAGGATGCGCTTGAGGCATCGCTGACCAAGCCGGTGATCGTCCAGTTTTGGGCGGCGGGCAGTGCGCTGTGCAAGCAGATGACGCCCGTGCTGGAAAAGCTGGTGGGCGAGGCGTCGGGCGCTGTCCTGTTCGTCAAGGTCAATATCAGCCAGAACCCGGGTCTGGCACAGGCGCTGCGCATACAGTCTGTTCCGACTGTCTATGTTTTCTATCAGGGTAAACCTATTGATGGTTTTGCAGGCAGCAAGCCGGAGGCCGAGCTGAAGTTGCTGGTCGATGGCCTGAAAAAGATGGCGGGCGCGGTTCCTTCCGAAGCCATGGACAAGGCGGCGATTGCCGAGCAGGTCAAAAAGTTCATGACGGAAGCGGACGAGTTTTTCCGCCAGAATAATCTTGAATCCGCGATGGAGCGTTACAGCAGCGCGATGGAGCTTGATCCTGACAACATGGAAGCGCTGGGCGGCATCGGCTGGTGTCTGCTGACACAGGGTGATGCAGAAAGCGTGCGCGAGATGCTCTCGCAGTTGTCACCGCTGCAACTGAAAGTCCCGCGTCTGCAGGGGCTGCAATTTATTCTCTCCCTAGGCGATGACGCGAAAGATGTGGGCCGCCTGATCGACCGGCTTGTTGCCGAAGTAAAGAAAAGCCGTGAAGCTCCGGCAAAGGCGCGTTTGATCGAGATTTTTGAAGCGCTTGGGCCAGTTCATCCGTTAACCTTGCCCGGCAGGCGCAAATTGTCCGCGGTGCTGTTCTCATGACAAATGCTCCCAAAAAAGCCGATCCGAAACTGCTTGAAATCCTTGTCTGTCCGGTGACAAAAGCGCCGCTGGAATATGATGCGGCGAAACAGGAGCTGATCAGCCGTCAGGCGGGGCTGGCTTTCCCGATCCGCGAGGGGATTCCAATAATGCTGATTGATGAAGCGCGAAAAATAGACTAATTTTATCTTTTACAGAGGAAAAATGAACATGGCAGACAAAGTCTGGATTTTTGACACCACCCTTCGCGACGGCGAACAGTCCCCCGGCTACTCGATGAACCTTGATGAAAAGCTCAAGATGGCGGAGATGCTCGACGGCATGGGCGTCGACATTATCGAAGCTGGCTTTCCGGCGGCGAGCAAGGGCGATTTCGAGAGCGTGTTCAAAGTCGCGCAGCAGACGAAGAACGCAATTGTGGCGGGGCTCTGCCGCACCGTCCAGAAGGACATCGATGCCGTTATCGAGGCGATAAAGCCAGCGAAGCGCAAGCGCATCCACACGTTCATTTCGACCAGCGAGCTGCACATGAAGCACAAGCTGCAGAAGGAACCGGATCAGGTGATTGACATGATCGCGCAGAGCGTTGCCCATGCACGCAAGCACTGCGACGATGTGGAGTGGAGCGCGGAAGATGCGACCCGCACTAGCCACGATTTCCTCTGCCGCGCGGTTGAAGCGGCCATCAAGGCCGGCGCGACTACGGTGAATATTCCGGATACGGTCGGCTACACCATCCCCGACG
>PLXM01000012.1 GCA_003153235.1 Rhodospirillales bacterium | reverse complement strand
TGAACAGCTTGAAGCTTCTCTATGGAGACATGGGTGTAGATTTCAGTGGTTTCAAGGTTTGCATGACCCAGCAGGCTTTGAATGAAGCGGATATCCGCCCCGCCTTCCAGCATGTGCGTGGCGCAGGCATGACGCAGAAGATGGGTAGCGCCAGACTTTTGTAGACCAGCGTATTCCATATATTTTCGCACGCGTCCAGCAACAAACTCTGGACGGACAGGGTCGCCGTAATCGTTCACAAACAAAATCTGGTGATCGGCAGCCATCAGTTTCGGTCTGCTTTCTAACAGGTATTTGTCAAGCCATTGAAGCGCACGCGCACCGATGGGCACTACGCGGTCACGTTTGCCTTTGCCCTCTCTCACCATCAGCAGACGCCGGTTAAAGTCAACATCATAAACCGCAAGTCTTGCTGCTTCCATCCGCCGAAGACCCGTGCTGTAAAGTAATTCCAGCAAGGCACGATCACGCAAACCTATCGGGTTATGGCCTTCCGCTTCCGCCAGAATGGCTTCAACCTCCGCGACTGACAGTATCACATGCGGCAGTTGCTTCCCCTGACGCGGTATATCTATTTCAGAAGCGGGGTTGAAGAGTATGTGATTTTCTCTTGCAAGCCATTTGAACAACAGTTTAAGAGGCACAAGACAGTTCACCTGTGTGCCTGTCGTCAGCGGTCTGCCGTCTGACTTGCGGTAATAGAATAAATGTCGCTGGTATCGTTCAAGAACCTGTTTGCTGATATCCGTGGGTTGTTTCAAGCCCCGCTCGTCACACCACGTAATGAACCGCCGCAGGGGACCACGCCGCTCCTCCACGGTGCTTGCGGAATAGCCTGTCACCAGCATCCATTCTAAATGCGCGTTCATCCACACCACTAAGGGATGATGTGCCAGAGGGTCAGGACCTTTTGGCGGGAGTTTTGGCTTTATCTTTTGCGGCTTGCGGTATTTGAGGTATTTGGGTCTTTTAGACATTTTTTATCTCCCGCAAAGTCTCCGCGACCATGCCGTTTTCCACCCGTGAAGGGGCCGTGAAGTTAGTCTCCGACACCAGCGAAGTTTGTGTCATAGGTATATTTTCCGATAGTAAGTTCACATCTATCAGGCCTGACAGGTGAGGCACAGCATCATCGCTGCCGTCATACACCAGTTCATAAACAAATTTCTGACCCTGCTTGCCATGGTGCGCTACCACATATTCGTAAGCGACCAGACGCTCAAGATGCAATCTTAACTGCGAGTCACCAGTGCCTGTATAGTCGCGTAATTCCTTACGGCTGAAACGAATGTCGCGCTGCTTGCAATGTCGTGTTCTACAGCGTTCCTCTACCATGAGGCGGATAAGGTTGAGCAGACGGCGGGTCTGCGGCGGTAATTCATCAAGTGAGCGGCCCAGCACTTCATGAGCAAGAGCCGTTGCCCGGGCAATGTCTGACCGGGAGGCTTCAATATAAGAGATTGTGCGTTCGCCCTGGGTCAATGTTTTAACCTGACGCTGGTGCTGGTGCAGCAGGGCAATAGTGTCAATCAAAGTCAGATATTTCTCATGGTCGCGGCGGGTGCGGGTTTGCCCATCGAGAAAAGTCAGACGATCGGCATAAGGATTGACCACGGCGAGCGGCTGCAACAATCTTTGCGCGTTCTGGTGCAACGCAAGAATATTGCGTTTTTCTTCTCTAGCCCGCAAACCTTCAAGAGTGCGCTTTTCTCTTTGACGGGCATGGATAGCACGGGTTTGCTCGCGTCCTTCATCCACCGCCAACACAAGACAGCGGTTCATCAGTTCTTCATCAACATTGATCGCCGTGGTCGTGGTGATGATCGCAGTCGGACCTTCAACGTGGTATTCTCGCGTGATAAGATTGCCGCTTGCATCTGTCCCGGTACTAGCGATGGTCAGTTCACCTTCGGATTGAAGCAATTTCAGCGCATATGAAGCCCGCTGTGCGCCTTCTTCTTCCGCAATCGCCAGCACTTTGTTCTTGAGGCCGGTTTCGCCAAGATAATAGAGACTTTGCCCGGTCATGGCCGAATATCTCACTTTGTCTTCATCGGGAATGAAAGCCAGAACGGCATCCATCAGCGAAGTCTTTCCTGCCGCGCTGCTTGATTGCACGACCACGCCAAGAGGTGTATCCAGCTTGCGAGAAGTCGCCGCCAGATAGGCCGTCAGCGAATTTGTAGTCTCTCCAACGATGCCACAGCGCATGAAGTCTGCTAGAATACGATCCAGCAGGTCGGGAGAGCGCAACAGGGCAAGAGCAGCAGCGCGTTCTTCTTCAGTCATTTCAGGATGGGCAGGTTGATCGGGTTCAAGCGTCTTCTGTATAGTTTCATCCTGCACTTGTTCAAGCTTGAGAAGCACGCGGCCCAGTTCGCTCTTGATCTCCTCTTCCTGCCCCCGTAACTCCATCGCCGCCTGCTGTGTGAACACAGAGCGGGCGCGAGCATTATAAAGATCAAGCGTATCTACATGAAAAGCCATGTCCTCGCTGGCAATACTCTCACTGATCGTGTTGTTACTCACCATGAGATTGACTTTAAGAACGCCAATAGCCAGATTCTTCGGCAAACCGCGCACCCGCCATCTTCGTAGCGGAAATGACAGCACTACTTCCGTCTCGTTCACCTCCGCTGCCAAGTCACGCGGTGCGGGCGGAACAGGCGAAGCTGGCATGACGGGAGCGGCTGCTAAAGCAACAGAGGTTTCTTCCTCTACCTGTTCTTCTTGAGCGTTTTCTTCTTGAGCGGTTTCCTGCAAAAGCGGCAATTTTGCTTGTTTTTGTTCAACTTGCTCCTGCGGGTTGGTTTGGATGCTATCCTGCGGAACGATCACAACCTCCGGTTCTGGCATGTCGCGCACGGGTGGTTTTCCGTTGCCGATCCATTCTGCCTTGCGGATTAACTGACCGAGGCTTTTGCTGGCAGGCTGCACTTTCAGTGCGTATTCATTGGCATCTACACCTTGCGGGAACCGGATACGCCAGCATTCTATACCCGCTTCCATCAACTGCGCAGCGACTTTTGCAGCACCACGCTCGCCGGCCTCGTCATGATCGTAGGCAATCAGCACACGCTCTATGCCATGGGCCTTGAAGGTTTTCAGCATTTCATCAGTAAAGCCTTCCACGCCGTAGGCGGCAGTGACATTGCGGAATCCGGCGCACCAGAATGTCATGGCGTCGATCAGGGCTTCGCACAGAATGATTTCTTTGCTGCAAACGAGAGCCTTCGCGTTCCACACGCCCCGATGCGGCCCCGGCAGATAAAGATGCAGCGGCGTTCCTTTGCGCAGTCTCTGTTGTATCTTCCGGCCATAAGCGCCCAGCACATCGCCATGTTCATCCAGAACAGGCACGACCAGCGAGCCGCTTAGGTGTTCATGTCCGCTTTTGCGGTAAATGCCTATTTTCTCAAGGTGTCCACGAATGTCTGCACCCGCCTTGCGGTTTTTCTCCGGCAGTCGCAGCCCCAGAGTCCGGTTAGCGTAGCCGAGCCTAAACGTGTCAATCAATGCCAGATCGTGGATGCCGCGTGATTTCAGATACTCAAGCGCCTCGGCAGAGGTTTTGAGGCAGTTGTGGTAATAGTCAATCACCTGATTGAGCAATTTCTGATCGTCAGCATCGGGTGCGACCGGAGCCTGCAAGACGCGAACACGGCTGTTTTTCACAGGCGCTTCGGTAACGTCTGGTCTGCCTTCTTTTAGCAGTTCCACAGCATGTTTGAATGACACACCGTTCTTCTTCATCACCCAGTCAATGACGCTGCCGCCTGCGCCGCAGCCGAAGCAGTTGAACAGGTTCTTGTCTTCGCTCACATGAAAAGATGGCGTGTCCTCTTCATGGAAGGGGCAGAGTCCCACACGATCTTTGCCCTGTCGGGTCAGCTTTATGCCCGCTTCCTCTACCAGCCGCACAAGTGACACTTCTGTTTTGAGCCGCTCAATCTCGGCATCAGGAATTTTCGCCATGTTTTGCCCCCTTCATCATCATTACAACATCTATGACTATGGGGCGCCAAGGCAATTCCGCGATTTATTGGCCAATTTCAACGACTTAACGAGAGCAATACTGCTGGATTTTACATGCCTGTGTCTTTCCTGCTATTACTTGCTTCTTAACAACTGCAAAAAGTCTGTCGAATGAAAAGAAAAAATATTTCTCCAGCAGATTCTATTCCGCAAGCACAGGCGGAAAGCGAGAGACTTTTTTATGATTTAAAACAAGAACTTTTTAAAAGAGAATTGTCTAACTCGGAAAACTTTGACAAGGCCATACTTGCTTATTCTTCAGGTGGTCTCGGTCTTTCAATCAGTTTTATAAAAGATGTTGTCCCGCTATCAACTGCCGATCACCTTTGGTCTTTGTATTTGTCTTGGTTGCTTTTCGTGCTGGCTATAATAACGGTTATAGTTTCATTTATCTGTAGTCAGTGCGGAATAAAAAAACAGCTTACGCTTGCTGAACGGTATTACCTCGAAGACGATGACAAGGCTTTCAAGGAAGATAATAGATGGATTGCGTGTACCGAATGGCTTAATATAGCCTCGGGCACAGCTTTTATACTCGCTGTAATAATTACGGCTGGGTTCGTCTGGTTAAACACAGAAAGGATGGTAACGATGAAAAAATGCGAAGAGTTGCAAAATGGGCTCCCTATTCCTTCTATGCAACAAAAAATGCCTCTTGAAAGGGGCGCTCCCGTTCCTGCTATACAGCCCAAAAGTTCTCCGGCTAACAATACAGGAAGCACAGGAAGCAAAACAAAAAAATAATTCAGCAAAAACGAAAGGATAATGACTATGAAAGTAAAGAAGACGGTAAAGAAAAAAGCAAAAAAGGGCGGCCCAATTCCCCGTCTTCAACAGAAAAAAGCAGCAAAAGGCGCTCGAATCCCCCGTATCCAACGGAAAAGCCGCAAAGATAAAAATAAGAAAAAGACAAAACGCTAATATCGGAAAAGGGCGATAGACAAGCATGAGAAAAATTGTTTTCAGCGTAGCATCATTAATATCAGTTGGCGCCGGTATTTATTTTAGCTTCTTTGTCAAAGAGCCTAACTATGCCATGACAGGCATTTGGCTAACTTTCAGTCTTTTTACATTTGCTTTTGGATGGCCCGAGATAGCCAAATCAATCAGTTTTCTTGGCAACAACATAGAATTAAGAGAAGTAAAGAACGCCATCAGCGAATTGAAACAACTTGCTGAAGTGAATTCCAGAGCGATACTGGAACTTATTCAGGGCAGCAGTAGGTGGGGAGGATTTACCGAGGATGAACGCCTGGCGACATATAACTCTATAGAGAAGATGCTTGTTAATCTCGGTTTTGAAGAACGAGAAATCGCAGAAATACAATCTCGGTGGCATTATTGGGTTGAGGGAGATTATGTTCGGGCTATCATCTTTTCGCACAATTTAAACCATCCCGCAGTTCCGAAAGATAAGCTTGAACTTTGGCACAAAAAAAGAGAAGTCATTTGCCAGCAAATTAACTCTATTCAGCCAGATGAATTAAGAGCCGTTTTTAGAGAGTTCAATGCTTATACGGACAAGGTGCAACAAGCAATTGATGATTTGGAATACTATAAGAAGCACAAAAAGCATCGTGACTTGCAAGAATGGAAACGTCATAACGACTGGTTTAAGCAGTCTTGAAGCAACTGAAATATTATATAGAATTTATAGAAATGATTGAGTAGGTGGTTCATGGCTGAAAATACAGACTTGATGGACATATATAAAAAACACACGGCATCGCTGGATAAATATACTTATTTTTTATTAACGGCAGCCGGTGCAGGAATTGGGTTTGCCTTTCAAAAAACAGAAGGCGCACATTTCTCTTGGTGGTTATTGCCTGTAGCAGGTGCGACTTTATGCTGGGGCCTTAGCTTCTATTTTGGCTGTAGAACTATAGAAGAAATGCAAACATCTACTCGCTTAAATTACCAAATGCTGCTTATTCAACAAAATAAGCATCCTGGATTATCTGTTCCGACTGCTCAAATGAAACATCTGGCACTCAAAAAAATAGATGAAACTTTTGATGAATCTACTTTAAAGGCACAAAACTACGCCGCGCGGCAGTTTTTCATGCTTATAACGGGCGCCGTCTTACTTGTTGCGTGGCGTATAACGGAAATGGTTCACTTATACTGCTGCGCATCGGGCAGCTAAAATCGAGATATACAGCCACGCATCCAGCAAGACTCCAC
>PLXM01000061.1 GCA_003153235.1 Rhodospirillales bacterium | reverse complement strand
TGATTCCAAGTATCATATTTATCAGGCGGCAAGTCAAAAGGCGAGCATGAAGGATTTCTAACAGCCCGCAAAGCGCTATCCGCCACCGCCATGAAGAAACTATCGCTGTTATATCGCGCCATATCTGTAATATGCGCCTCCTGCAAAGTACGGTCAGAGTTTATAACCATAACAATATCTATCGACATATTATCCGCATCTTTCGCACCGTAAGGCACATCCCAGCATTTCTCCAACTGTGAACGGAAGGCATCATCCTCGCTCATTGTCATCTTTTCGCCAATCGGCGCATTCTGGCCAGGCGGTGGCGCGGGTTGGTCCTTGGTAACACCCAGGTTCTTCAGTACCGAAGAAAAATTTTCCTGAGGCGGCTTTTTGGCCTCTTGTTTCTTAACCACTTTCTTCATTGTTTTCTCCGGCGGCGCGTTTTCATCAACATCTGCCGCTTTGGTCGGTTTCACAATTTCTTTTTTTTCTTCCGGCTTGGGCGGTTCCTGCACCGGCGCAACCGGGTGGGGCGCCATATTCTGCGGAGCAGGCTGCGGTTTTGGGGGTTCCGGTTTTGGCTTCGGCGGCGCAGGCTGCGGCGTGACCCTGTTCGTCTCCGTCACTTTTGACGTTTCGATAAGGTCAACAGTGATCGGCTGCGGAATGACAAATTCGTGATGCATCAGAAACGGCAGGCCCATGACGGCGATAATAAGAATTATCCCATGAAAAGCAGCAGATGTATAAATTGAGCTGCGCCGCATTTCTTTACTCTTTCGTCATGCTGCTTTACTGGCCTTGCGCCGTTCCAGGATCTGTAATCAATGCGATCTTGGTAAATCCGGAGGTGCTGGCAATCCCCATCACTCCCATCACCTGCCCGTAGGAAAGGCCATGATCCGCACGGATATAAACCCGGCGGTCCGGCGTTTCAATGGCAATTGCGGACAATATCCCTTTCAGACGATCCGCCGTAACAGAAGTCTGACCCATAAAAATATTACCCTTGGCATCCAGCGTGATTTCAAGCGGCGCATTATCCTGCTGGTGCAGCGCCTTGGCCTGCGTTTTTGGCAGATTAACGGAGATCCCCGCCGTCAAGAGCGGAGCCGTTACCATGAAAACGATCAGCAGCACGAGCATCACATCGACAAGCGGCGTGACGTTGATATCCGACATCACCTTATGCGCCCGTCTGCTCCCGCGTCGGCCTCCTCTTTCGAGTTTAGCGCCCATCAGCGTTTGCCCTGCTGTTCAAGGTGACGGCTCAGGATTCCACCGAATTCCGTCGAAAACGCTTCCAGCCTGTCGCCATAGCGGCCCAGATCAGTGGAAAACTTGTTGTAAGCCACAACCGCCGGAATGGCCGCAACAAGACCGAGCGCCGTTGCAAACAAAGCTTCGGCAATACCGGGGGCAACAACAGCAAGGCTGGTGTTCTGCTGGCTGGCGATGGATGAAAAGCTGTTCATGATACCCCAGACAGTGCCAAACAGCCCGACAAAAGGTGCGGTTGATCCAACCGTACCAAGAAACGTCATGTACCTTTCAAGAATGTTGATCTCGCGGCTGATGGATGTCGCCATGGCACGGTCGATCCGCTGCTGCAAACCCGCGCGCAGGTCTCCATCAATACCCGAACCTGCACCTTCCACCGTCAAGTTCCATTCGTTCATGCCGGCGCAGAAAGTGCGTGCCATCGGGTCCGCGGGTTTGTTCTGAATCCGCTTGTAGATTTTCTCCAGCGCCTCGCCGGACCAAAATGAGTTCTCGAACTTGTTGGCCTTGTTATCGAGACTTTTTAAGGTAACCCACTTGTCAAAAATGATCGCCCAGCTCCAGACCGAAGCCGCGACGAGGATCATCAGGATCAATTTCACGATCAGGTCAGCCTGTATGAACAGGCCCCATACCGACAGGTCATGCGCCATATGCGATCCGGCAAGCGCCGCTGAATCAATACCTGTGACTGGTTGAGCATCCATTGTTTTTCTCCTTAAGGCTTTGAGTCGAATATATTTCTAATCTCTGCGGGTAATCTAACAGCTTTGAAGGTGCTATCAACACAAACAAGCGTCACTTTCATTTCCGTGAGCAGCTTGTCATCGCTGTAAATATCCTGCTGCATTTCCATACTGGCGCCGCCGACTTTGGTGATCTTTGTCTTGACCGTCAGCAGATCATCTAACTTGGCCGGAGCTTTGTAATTGATATTCATAGCCACAACCGCAAAAGCCGTACCGCCCTCACTCAGCAACTTTACGTGTTCAAAGCCAGCCGCCCGCAGCATCTCCGTCCGCCCGCGCTCCGCGAAGGCCAGATAACGCGCATGATACACCACGCCGCCGGCATCGGTATCCTCGTAGTACACGCGGATAGAAAGAGAATGCGTCATCTAAAACACCTTGTAGATCTGTCCCGTTTCGAGACCTTCGACGCTACGGCTATAGGCCAACGCCGCACGCGCCGCCGGAATAGGCTCGAATCCACGGAAGAAAGCCCCGAATTTGGGCATTGATTCCTGCACAATCGATGGGCTGACGGCATTAATACGTAATCCATTATTGAGTTCAATCGCCGCCGCACGGACGAAACCTTCAATCGCATTATTCACGAGGCTCGCCGAATGCCCCGCCGCGATAAAACGCTCTGCAAGAATGCCCGTCGTCAGCGTGACCGATCCGCCTGACCGCAGCACGTCGCGCGCCGCCAGCGCCAGATTGACCTGCCCCATCAGCTTGTCATTGATACCTGTTGTATGCAGGGACTCTCCGATGTTTGCAGGTTTGAAATCCGCCAGCGGCGCAAAGGTGACATGCCCCGCAGCACAAACAACAGCATCGAGCGGGCCCGCTTTGGCAAGGGCAGCAACGATACTTTTAGCATCGGCAATATCAAGGCGTATGTCACCGGAACTAAGACCCGCGGTAACAATCTCATGGCGCTGTGCGAGCTCGGCCTTGATAGCCTGACCCAGTGTGCCGGACGCTCCGACAAGGAGAATACGAAGTTTCATGTTATTAGACCTCTTCGCCTTCCGGCAGATCGATCATCAACGCCATCTGGCGGTCTTTTGCACCCTGTGGCGGCGTCAGACCGAGATATTTGTATCCAGCATCCGAAATCATACGACCGCGCGGCGTGCGGATAATCAGACCGCACTGGAGCAAGTAAGGCTCGACAACTTCTTCCAGCACATCCCGCTGTTCGGAAAGAGCTGCAGCGATTGTCTCGATACCCGCAGGACCGCCCGCATAATTATCGGCGATGCAGCGCATATAGCGCCGGTCCATTGAATCAAGTCCCTGCTTATCCACTTCCAGCTTCAGCAAGGCGCTGTCCGCGATTTTAGCATCGACCTTCTTCACTTTATCCACAGCCGCAAAATCACGCACACGGCGTGTGAGGCGCCCTGCGATACGCGGCGTGCCGCGTGAACGGCGCGCGATTTCGAAAGCCCCCTCCGGCGTGATATCCATGCCGATAATACCCGCGCCGCGCGACACTATCAGAGACAGCTCCTCCGGCGCATAGAATTCAAGGCGGATCGGAATACCGAAACGCTCACGCAGCGGGCGTGTAATCAGGCCGGAGCGTGTTGTCGCGCCCACCAGCGTGAACGGTGGCAGATCAATGCGCACCGAGCGCGCCGCAGGCCCCTCGCCGATAATCAGGTCAAGCTGGCCATCTTCCATCGCCGGATAAAGAATTTCCTCCACGGCGGAATTCAGCCGGTGAATTTCATCGATAAACAAAACATCATGCGGCTGCAGGTTGGTGAGAATAGCGGCCAGATCTCCCGCTTTCGAAATCACCGGCCCCGATGTGGCGCGGAAACCGACGCCCATCTCACGGCTGATAATCTGTGCCAGCGTTGTTTTACCCAGACCCGGCGGGCCAAACAGCAAGACGTGGTCCAGCGGCTCGCTGCGCGTTTTCGCGGCTTCAATAAAAACTTTCAGGTTCTCTCGTGATTTTTTCTGGCCGATAAATTCATCGATCGTCAGCGGACGGATGGAGAGCTCATCCCTGTCTTTTTCCGGCTGGAATGCTGGCTCAACGTCACGTGGCTGGTTTATGGCTGTCATGCACTGAGCTCCTTGAGGCTTTCACGGATGATGTCGCCAAGCGGCAGGTCGTCGCCCATTTCACGCATCACATTGGCAACAGCACCAAAAGCTTCCGCACGGCCATAACCGAGATTAATCAGCGCAGAGACAGCGTCGTTGCTGGCGCTCTTTGGCATTTCAACAACCGGCGCAGCTTTACCCGCTTGCCCCCCGGTCTGATTTCTGGCGGCCTGCACTTTTTGCGTTGCCGCCTGTCCGAGCGCCATCTTTCCGGCTTTTTCCTTGAGTTCAGTCACAATACGTACGGCCAGTTTTTCACCGACACCATCAGCTTGGCGCAATGCGGTCTTATCCTGTGAAGCAATCACCACTGGCAATTGATCCGCCGGAACAGCCGCAAGGATCGATTGCGCCACCTTTGCACCCACACCCTGCACCGTGCACAAAATCAGGAACCATTCTTTCTCCGCCGCGTCGGCAAAACCATACAAGGTGATCTGGTCTTCGCGCACATGCGTCTCAATCAGCAGACTGACCGGAGCGCCCTTGGCAGATCCGATCTTGGCCAGCGTACGAGATGAGGCATAAACTAGATAACCCACGCCATTTACATCGATAATGACGTAATTCGTGCCGATGCTATCGATCAACCCTGACAGTTTTGCGATCATCTCGACCCTCCCGACATAATGCCGCCCATCTTTGCCCTGCTAGCGCTGTGATTGGCATGACAGATGGCCACGGCCAAGGCATCTGCCGCATCGGACGATGCCTCGACACCCGGCAATAAAATCTTGATCATCGCCTGTATCTGCTCTTTCTCCGCATGCCCCGCACCGACCACGGACTTTTTCACCAGATTAGCTGGATATTCGGCAACCGTTAATCCCAATTTTGCCGGTGCCATCAGCGCCACGCCGCGCGCCAATCCCAGCTTCAGCGAAGACGCCGGATTTTTGTTCACAAAAACTTCCTCAATCGCAGCTTCCTGCGGCTGCCAGATCTGCATCTGCTGTGTCAACTCATCGAATATCTTTGCCAACCGTTCAGCCGTCGGTGCCTTCGTACCCGTCGTGATCACGCCATGCGAAATATGCGTCAGCTTGTTGCCCTGCACATCGATAAGCCCCCAGCCCGTGCGCTGCAATCCGGGGTCAATGCCGATAATTCTCATGAGGCCATCAACCGCGCCATCACGCTGTCATCCACCTCGAAGTTGGAGAACACGTTCTGCACGTCATCAAAATCTTCAAGCGCCTCGATCAGGTCAATCAGGTCTTTCGCCTGCTCTTGCGTCACAGCCACCGTTGTATTCGGCTTCCAGATAATGCTGGAGCTTTGCGATGCACCGAATTTCTTTTCCAACGCTTCTTTGACAGCGATAAAGTCCGAAGGCTTCGTCGTTACTTCATGCACCCCATTGCCTGTCTCGACATTGTCCGCACCGGCTTCGACCGCTGCTTCGAATATCTGCTCATCTCCCGCCACGCTTGCCGCAAACGCAATAGAACCGACCTTGGAAAACATGAAGCTGACCGAATTCGTTTCACCCATGACACCGTCATTCTTGGTAAACGCCAGACGGACATCGCCCGCCGTGCGGTTCCGGTTATCCGTCAGCGCCTCGACAATCACAGCAACACCGCCGGGGCCATAGCCCTCATAACGCATTTCTTCATAGTTCGACGCTTCAGCGCTATTTGGGTTCGCCTGCTCGAGAGCACGCTTGATGCGGTCACCCGCCATATTTTCTTTACGTGCCGCGTCTATGGCGTTACGTAAACGCGGATTGGCATCAGGATCCGGTTGTCCTGATTTTGAGGCAACAGTGATCTCCCGCGCCAATTTATTAAATTTTTTGGCCTTCTTTTTATCCTGCGCACCCTTGCGGTGCATGATATTTTTAAACTGGGAATGACCTGCCATTTGTCACCACTCTGAATATAGCTTTTACAGTCTTATTTTTAGCATACTCCTGTGCTTGCCGGAAAGCATGTTTATCCTTGATATTCAAGGTATAGACGCCTAAAAATGGAGAGCCGATCTACTTTTACACAAAAATTTTTATTATAGAAACTGTTATGGCAGAAAAAGATATATTTAAAGACCAAAAAAAGCTCCGTAAGGCAAAGATATTTACGCCTCCCAACATCATAAAGGGCAAGGTCGGGTCAGGTGGCATTGATCCGGCTGCGCTTGTCGCAGCACAACAAGCTCTGGAGAACAACACGGTGGATTTTAAACCCATCGGCGTCGCGTTATTAAAGGATCTGAATACGTCCATTGAGGATGCCAAAAAAAGCGAGTTGAAGGATGAAGCCGTCATTGAAGCCATGCTTTACCCCGCCGCACAATTCAAGGCGCAGGGTTCGGTATTTCGCTTTCCGCTGGTCAGCGATATCAGCGATATCCTGATAAATTTCCTGGAAACCGTAACAACACCTGTTTCCGAAGATGCCATGGAAATTATAACAGCGCATAAAATGGCGCTTACCGCGATTATCCATGGCAACATGAGCGGTCCTGACCAGCCTCAGGGCCCTGAGCTGAAACAATCCCTATCGGAAGCCTGCATCAGGTATTATAAAAAAAGAAACCCCTGAGAAATTTTATTCCTGCGCTGTGAGACCTGCGCCAAGTTTCTTCCGCTCTTCCGGCGTCATCCCCGTTTCGTTGCCGAGAGGCATGGCATCATGCGCAACGGCCTGCTCGATAATGCGCGGGGCGTTTTTCCTGATCTCATCCATTGTATCAAACATAACCCCCGCAGGCGCCGTGGCAATGCCGGCATGCGTCGGCGTATCGCTATGGCAGGCGCTGCAATGCGTACGGATGATCATGCGGACATCGGCAGCAGATACTTTTTCTGATAAAGCCGCAGGTTTGGCACCATTAGAAACAAACAGTGCCACAAGGACAATACCGATAACACCGGCCACCGGATACCAGTAGTTCACAATCCCTTTATGCTTCAGGTTAAAGAACTGCCGGATCGGCCACGCTGTTGCACCCAGCCCCGCCAGCACCAGCCAGCTATACGCCCCACTGTAAAGCATCGGGTAATGGTTGCTGATCATGATCAGCAGCACAGGCAGCGTCATGTAATTGTTATGCAGCGATCGCTGTTTGGCGCTTATGCCAAGCTGCGGGTCGGGCTTTTTACCTGCCAGCAGCGCTGCAACAACCTTTTTCTGGTTCGGAATGATAACCATGAACACATTCGCCACCATCACCGTGCCGATAATGGCGCCGACATGAATGTAAGCGCCGCGCCCGGAGAATATATGGCAGAGTGCATAAGCAGCAGCCGTTAAAGCTGCAAACCATATGATGCCGAACAATCTATTGTTCCTGCCAATAGGCGAATTGCACAGCTCATCATAAAAAACCCACCCGCCAAAAATGAAGCAAAGCCCTGTAAATACAGCCTGGAACGGCGTCAGGTTCATTCTGGCATGGTCTATCAGGTACAGGCTTGCGCCATAGTAATACACCAGCGACAGCAGCAGGAAACCGCTGATCCATGTGAAATAAGCTTCCCATTTGAACCAGTGCAGGTTCTCCGGCATGAATTCCGGCGCGACATTGTATTTCTTCTTATGATAGAAGCCGCCGCCATGCACCGCCCAAAGCTCGCCCGATGCACCGCCCTTTTTGTCCTCCGGCGGCATCAGGCTGTTGTCGAGCCAAACGAAGTAAAATGATGAGCCGATCCAGGCAATCCCCGTAATCAGGTGCAGCCATCGCAAGGCCAAGCCAAGCCAGGAGACGACATCAATATCCATGCTTACCCCTTTTCATACTTGAGAACCAGATCGTAGGCTTTTGTCGTCAGGAATTCATCCAGCTTCGGCGCCATGACCATGTCGCGGAAGAGCAAAGCGGCATCATGCAGGTATTTATCGCGGCCATATTCGCCTACAAGCTGCATCATTTCCTGATTCATCATATCCATCATGAAGGCATCGTCGATAACATGGCCATCTATCGTCATGGCTTTATGATGACGCCATTGCCAGAGCTGTGCGCGCGAAATCTCCGCCGTTGCCGCATCTTCCATCTGGTTATACAGAGGGACGCAGCCATTACCGCTGAGCCATGCGCGCAAATAAAGTATGCCAATATTGATATTCTTGCGGATACCTTCTTCGGTAATCGCCCCCGTCGGCACAGCCAGCAGATCTTTTGCTGTCACGCTGATGTCATTCCTTAACTTCGTGACTTGATTAACCTCCGGCATATTGCGGTCAAAAATCGCACGCGCCACATCCACCAGCCCAGGATGCGCCACCCATGTGCCATCGTGCCCGTCTTCGGCTTCCCGTTTTTTATCGGAAGCGACTTTTTCAAGCGCTATTTTATTAGCCTTTTCGTCATTCCTTATCGGGATTTGCGCCGCCATGCCGCCCATCGCATGCGCCTTGCGGCGGTGGCAGGTTTTGATCAGGTTAAGACTGTAAGAACGCAGGAAGTGACTAGTCATCGTCACGTCGCCCCTGTCAGGCATAATATACTGCTTGTGGTTCGAAAAACGCTTGATGAAATTAAAAATATAATCCCAGCGGCCGCAATTCAGGCCCGTTATATGCTCGCGCAGTGCGGAGAGGATTTCATCCATCTGGAAAGCGGCGGTGATCGTCTCGATCAGCACAGTCACACGAACCGTCCCGCGCGAAAGGCGCAGCGTATCCTCGGCATGGGATATCACATCGCTCCAAAGGTTAGCCTCATGATAACTTTCCAGCTTCGGCAGGTAGAAATAAGGACCCGTGTCATTATCAAGCAGGGTTTTTGCGTTGTGAAACAGGTAAAGCCCGAAATCAAAAAACGACGCTGATAATGGCTGCCCTTCAAGAATGAGATGTTTCTCCTCCATATGGAACCCGCGCGGGCGCACCATCAGCACCGCGGGCTTGTCCTTCAGCTTATATTCCTTGCCCGACGCTGGATCGGAAAAATGAATTGTACGCATATTGGCGTCAAGCAGGTTGATCTGTCCGTTGATCAGATTCGCCCATGTCGGCGTATTGGAATCCTCGAAGTCCGCCATAAAAACATTCGCGCCTGAATTGAGCGCATTGATAACCATCTTGCGGTCAGGCGGGCCCGTAATCTCGACGCGGCGGTCCTGCAGATCATCCGGTACTGGCCGGACAGACCAGTTCGCCGCACGTATACCCGCTGTTTCCGGCAGAAAATCCAGTGTTCCCGTTTTATTCAGTTCAGCCTGACGACTAACACGTTCCGTTAAAAGCGCCCGACGCTGCGCCCCAAACTTTTTCTCCAGCCCTAGAATAAACTCGAGAGCCTCGGGTGTAAAAATCCTCTCCTGACCGGCGACCTGCGGCGCTTCGACTTTCAGCCCGTATTTCATGCTGCTTCCTCTTCTTTCTCTGTCGCAACCGGCGTCAATCCAAGGCTCAGCAGCTCAGCTGCCAGAGCAATGGCAATCTCGCGCGGATGTTTACCCATGACACCCTTGATGCCGATAGGGCATATTAAACGTTCAACATCCAATTTCATTGTTTTAAGGCGTTTTCTAAAACGCACTGATTTTGTAGCCGAGCCGATCAGTCCGAGATAGGCGAACCTGCCATTTTCGAGCGCCTCTTTGACAATTTCAAAATCAAGATTGTGGCTATGTGTCATGACGACGATGTATGTGTTGTCAGAAGCCTCTTTGATCTTATCAAGAGGCCGCGCCGTGAGAATTTTCTCGCAGTTTTGTGGTACGTCAGCCGGAAATTCATCTGCCCGTTCATCCACCCATTTCACGCGGATAGGCAGCCCTTCCAGCACCTTCACCACTTCGCGCCCGACATGGCCTGCACCGAACAGCAAAACCGTTTTGCGCGGTGATGCGAACGGCTCGAGCAAAACAGTCACCATCCCGCCGCAGCATTGCGCCAGCGCGGGGCCCAGCGGATAATCTTTAGTCTTGATGGACGATATCGCTGCAGCGAGCAGTTTCCGTGCCTCTGCAATGGATTCAAACTCCAGATTGCCGCCGCCG
>PLXM01000183.1 GCA_003153235.1 Rhodospirillales bacterium | reverse complement strand
GGTATTTGTCTGCGGCTGCTGCAGGCCATCAGACTGTTTGGCATCTGCGGAAGCTGTCGCTGAGTTTGTTGTCGTGGGGTTTGTTGTCGTGGATATATCATTCTGGGCAGATTTCGAGAGATCTGCTATGAAGTTTGTGATGCTGGACTGGCTGACACCCTGACTGGACAGAAAGCTGCTCATGTCCGTCGTGAGTTTGCTGAGAGCATCCTGACTGAGCGTGCCCGGCGCCGACTGCAACTGTGCAACCAGATCTTTTAACTGATGGAACAGGGCCGGGGTAAAGGCTGAGCCGCTTTGCTGTTGATTCTCCAGAAGGTCGGAAATCTTCTTTGCGACATCGTTCTTTGTCTGGCCGGACTGGATATCTCCAGACTGAATATCTGAAGTCTGCGGAGCGGCAAGGTCGCTGGTCAGGCTGGGTTTAACGCCAGATGCACTTGCGTTATTTGTCTGAATTGCCGAGGCAATTTGCGCTGAAAGATCCTGTGGCGACAGGTTTTGCAGCGAAACTGGAAGCGTTATGTTTGATTGCTGCAGGAGTGATGTAATCTTCGTTGCCAGATCCTGCGGCGACATACTTTGTATTGTATCTGCAGAAATTCCGTTCTTTTTCAACAGCGCGGCAATTTTTTCCGCAAGGTCTTTCATGTCCGCTGCGGAAATTTGTGCCGGGCCGCTGCCCGGCTGCGCCGCTTTCATCTGTTGAAGAATAGCATCAAGGAATCCGAGCAACCCCTGCGGAGATTGGCTCTGCGACTGGCTTTGCGGGGTATTGCCTACCCCGGAACTCTGTATCGCAGCTATGTTGCTCGTCGTGTTCACTATGAACCTCTTAATAATATCCGACTGTCATTGTTGCAGGGATCGTGCCAGAACTTATCAGACAGGGCGGGATTCTGTCTTTACAGGCTCCGGTCAACGTTGATTGACATGGAAGCTGCTTTATAAGCCATGGCCTTTCCTGTTTTGGAGTAGTTGGTTTGTTTTTCGTCCACCACGGCAAGGCGTGCCGCTTCCAGAATCCGGTTGACCAGACGCTTCGTGCTGTTTTGCGCCAGATCAAGGGCTTTCATGTTTTCATCGAGTATGGCGTTGAAGCGCAGGCGTTCTTTGACCAGTTTTTCGCGCAGGGCAAGTTCAAGGCTGGGCAGTTCCGCGCGGTATTCGGCGAGGGCGGATATTTTTGCCTCATACTGTTTGGCAAAAAGTTTTTTATCTGCTTGCAGCGTGTCAACAGTTTTAAAATCAGCCTTTTTAAGGGCATTTGTTTCCTTGATCAGTAGGTTCGAGAAGGCCAGCATCACGGCCAGGATCTCCTGTACCTGTGTTCTCACGGACAACCTCGTATTTTCTTTTTTAGGGGCGGTTTTCAGGGTTTCTTTTTGCATGACACATTATCCTTTCTGTTCTTGCATTTTAATCATCACTTTTTGTAATTGGTCGGCAATGCCGATGCCTTGGCCTTCGGCCATCTTCTTGCCGTATTCCTGCACCAGCAGGCTATGAAACATTTGTTCTCCTTGGCCGCCGCCGAACATAGGGTCGGTGCCGACGCCTTCGAACATGTGCGACATCATTTCAGAGATGAATACGCCTTCGAATTGTTTTGCGGCGGCTTTGGTCTTGTCGAGCTGCTGCGGCGAAAGGCTTGATACCGGCGATGCGAGGGATGCTGCTGCGATCATATTACATCACCTCGATTTCGGCTTGCAGGGCGCCGGCGGCCTTGATGGATTGCAGGATAGTGATGATGTCACGCGGTCCTACGCCCAGCGCATTGAGGCTTGATACCAGATCCTGCAGGCTGACGCTTTCTTTCAGCAGGGCCACCTTTTTGTCTTTGTCGACATCCACCTGGATATCCGTACGGGGGACAACGGTTGTCGTGCCTTGCTGTGCAAAGGCTTGAGGCTGTGAAACCTGCGGTGTTTCGGAGATGCGGATTGTCAGGTTGCCCTGCGCAAGAGCGACGGTTGATATGTGCACGTCGGCACCCATGACGATGACGCCGGAGCGTTCGTCAATCACGATGCGGGCAAGCTGATCCGGTTCAACTTTCAGCTGCTCGATGTCGGTCAGCATGTTGACCATGCCGCCCCTGTAGCCGTCGGGCAGCTTGACTTCGACGGAAGCCGGGTTTTGTGCCGCAGCAACAGTGCCTTTTGCGTATTGGTTGATGGCATCGGCAATGCGGCGTGCGGTTGTGAAGTCAGGATTGCGCAGCGAGAGGCGGGTCTTTGTCATGCCGGCGAGCTGAAATGGAACTTCGCGCTCGACGATGGCGCCGCCGGAAATGCGTCCCGCTGTCGGGATGTTTTGCGTGACGGACGAGCCGGAAGAACCGCTGGCTGTGAAGCCTGAAATGGATATGGAGCCTTGTGATACGGCATAAACCTGTCCGTCTGCGCCGAGGAGGGGCGTCACGAGCAGCGTGCCGCCTTGCAGGCTCTTGGCATCGCCGAGAGTCGAAACCGTCACGTCAATGCGTGAGCCTTGGTTGGTGAACGGCGGCAGGGTTGCTGTGACCATGACGGCTGCGATATTCTTGGTGGTCATGGATTCATCGCGGATGTTGACGCCCAAGCGTTCTAACATACCGATAATGGATTGTTGGGTGAATGGCGCGTTGTTCAGCGTGTCACCGGTGCCGTTCAGACCAACGGCGAGACCGTAGCCGACCAGCATGTTGTCGCGGACGCCTTCGAACTGCACGATGTCTTTAATACGCGTGGTGACATCAGCCTGCGCCGGAGCGAGGAAGGTGACGCTGGCCATCACACTAGCCAGCGTCACAGTTAGGAACATCCGCGATAGTACTTTTAAATTTAATATCTTCATTTTAACACCCATCCAATGTCGCCGCATTTTTCATGCTGGCATTGTTATTTTCCCAATAGAGGGAGATGCCAGATCCGTGCCAACGAAAAGACCATATTTATCAATGTGTTATTATTATTTTAATTGAAGAAGGCGGCAGATACCGTAAACAAGGGGCAAATATTGCCGATTGGTTTTCTGGCTTTATGGTGCTTATTATAAAGGTATGAAAATTGAAGGTCCGAACAAGACATCAGGTCCAAAAGGCGTTTCGAAGGCGGGTCCCAAGAAAACCGGCGACGGCGCTTTTGATTCCATGATTAGCGATACGGAAGAAACCGAGGCGCAGACGCCTGTATCGCGGCCCTCTTCCATTGGTTCTCTTGATGCATTGTTGTCGCTGCAGGAAGCGAACAGTGGCACGTCGGAAGAGGCCATGAAAAAAGCCCGTAAACGTGCCTCCGACCTGCTCGATCAGCTCGATAAAGTGAAGATCGGTCTGCTGACGGGCGAGTTGCCAAAGAGTACGCTCCAGCAGCTGGCGCAAACGATTGCCACCCATCGCGATCAGGTGATTGACCCGAAACTGGCAGAAATCCTCGATGAAATTGACCTGAGAGCGCAGGTCGAGCTGGCCAAGCTGGGTTAATTCCTTATAAAATCAGATAGTTAGTATTTAAAACGGGGTTTTTATTGACAGAATCCTGAAAAATAAACTATTGTATCCATAATATTTTATGGGACATACTATATGATTGCGACAACCACAAACACAAAGACCAACGAGAAGGGCATTCTGCTGGATGTCAATGAAGAGCTGAGTGTTGTGACGCTGGGCGAGAACAGGGTTGAAATCAGTCCTGACGGCAAAAGAGTTACGGCCTATACGAGAGATGGCCTTGAAACAAAAGCCGCTGTGCCTGTCGACGCTGCCTCTGAGGGCGCGGAGATCATTGTCAGCAATGATCTGAATACGATAGTTGTGAACGGCGTGACAGTAGGGCAGGCGGATGACGGTCATCTTTTCATTATTGCTCCCGGCGCCAAAGTGTCAAATAGACCAATATTCACAGGCGAAACTGCAGTTATTGAGGCTGCATCGGAAGTAAAAACACCGCCTGAAGCTGACCTGAAAGACGGCACGATCTATATCGGCCGTTTCAAGAACAGGGACGGGACGGAAAGAGACTGGTATGCCGCGGCCAGCGACCTGAAGCACAAAGGTTTTTTTAAAAGGAACAGGAGGCTTTCGCTGAGTTTTCACGAGGCGGTCCGCTATGCACAGCACTCAACGGCTCATGGTCATGATGACTGGAGTGTACCCCCCGGACGGCAGGACCGTAACGGAGAGCCGGATATCCTGAATGCCATGTTTAACGACAAAGCCAGAATTGGCGGGTTTGATGAGACCGGAGCACATTCCGACCGGTATTGGTCGTCCTCGCCCATTGGCAATGGCACGGGTCGGGCCATGGATCAGAGCTTTAGCGATGGAAAACAGGCTACAGGCTATAAGCTCGACAGGTTTTCTGTCCGTCTTGTCCGGAGCGTACCCGTAAAATAGGCCCGTTTTATNNACAAATCCCCAGAAGCCCTTAATATCGCCCACATTCCCGGGAAAGTGGGCCGGAACACTCAACATATATGTCGAGATGTCCTATCCCCGTCATTCCAATGGTTGGTTTGAACTACCGGGACAATATACGCACTACAAAAACATGCAAAATAAATGCATGTCGCACGTGCAAAATAAAAAGTGAGAAGTATCAATGGCTAAAAGACCACAAGCTAAACACAAGATTGACCGCCGTATTGGCGCAAATCTCTGGGGCCGCGCTAAGTCGC
>PLXM01000199.1 GCA_003153235.1 Rhodospirillales bacterium | reverse complement strand
ACCGAGTTCTTCGGCGGCGTCGGCACGCTCACCGCGGCAGACGGCAAGGAAATGCAGGTCAACGGGCCCTATGACCTGTTCAAAAAGGTCATTGAAGGCGCCAAAAAGGGCCTTACCACCCAGCGCTATAAAGGTCTCGGTGAAATGAACGCCGACCAGCTGTGGGAAACAACGCTCGACCCCGAAACGCGCACACTCCTGCAGGTCAAGGTCGAGAACGTCGACCACGCCTCCGAAATCTTCTCCACGCTGATGGGCGACATTGTTGAGCCGCGCCGCGACTTCATTCAGGAACATGCGCTGGAAGTGTCTAATCTGGACGTTTGATTCTTAACGTCACCGCTGCGAAAGCAGGGGCCTCGTTGGCATTTTTAAAAGTCCCGACTGGATCCCCGCTTTCGCGGGGATGACAAAAAAGGGATCAGGCCACACTCCTGATCTTTTTCACCTGCAACCCGAGATCGCCGTCGGTAAAGTGCTTGCGGCAGAGGGATGTGTACATATCATTCCCGCCGATAGCAATCTGCGCGCCGGCGCGCACCACTTCGCCATCCGACACACGCGCGGTCTGGGTGGCCTTGCTGCCGCACCAGCAGATGGTCTTGATCTCCTCAATGTTGTCGGCGAGGCGCAGCAGCGCTTCCGACCCGACAAAGAGCTTGCCGAGGAAATCCGTCTTGAGGCCATAGGCCATGACGGGAATATCCAGCTTGTCGACAACCTTGGCGCACTGGAACACCTGCTCCTCGGTCAGGAACTGGGCCTCATCGAGCAGCAACGCATCCACCGGCGCCTTGTCGTTCTGCTGGCGGATGAAATCATAAAGGTTGGTTTCCTTGTTGAACGTGTAGGCCGGCAGATCGATGCCGATGCGCGCCGTGATCTTGCCTTCGCCGTAGCGGTTATCCAGCTGCGCCGTCATGGCAACGGGATGCATGCCGCGCTCGATGTAATTGTAATGCGCCTGCAAGAGCTGCGTGGACTTGCCCGAGTTCATCGCCGCGTATTTGAAATAGAGAGAAGCCATTGTATAGATCTCCTTACTTGTTGGGGGTTACATTTTCTACAGGTTTCACTTTGGTTTGGTAAATCTTGAAATTGGGCGAAACGCCGTCTTCCTCGGTCTGCATCAGGCCAAGATTGCAGCCATCGCTATAGGCCGCCGCGCCGCCGCCCATCAGGCTCAGACTGGGCTTCGGCAATGGCAGCTGGTGGAGGACCGCAGGAACGCCGGTTGCGGGATCGCGATGCAGGACGCCATTGGCAAAATCATCAAAGCCGAAAATGAACGTCCCCTGCCCGAACTGTTTTTCGTCACCCAATACAGCCGCGAGATAAACTTTTCCTTCCTGCTCGATCAGTGTCGCACCGGCAATTTGCGTATACGGCGTCTTGTCCGCCGGGTTCACCCCCCGCAGGTCAGATTTCTGCAGCAGCGTGCCGACATACCGCCAGCTATTGCCGTGATCGGCGGAGGAAATCATCACGATGCGGTCCGGCGCTGTTCCGTCGGTAAAGGCCGAAAACGTCATGACCAGCGCGCCATCCTTATAAACCGCGCTCGGCCGCGTATACGCCGTCACATCCTTCAGGCTCGCGTCCAGCCGGTTGAGCTGCAGCAGCACCATGGAACCGTAAGGCGCGGGCGGATAGTTTTCCGCAGGCGAGAAAAGCCACTGCTCCGGCGTCCACTCCTTGAAGGGGTCCGTGGCGGATTTATAGACGATAACGCCGTAATGCTTGATCACCGACATTGAATCCTTGGGGTTGTCAGGCCAGAAATATTTATAGGCATAAAGTTTCCATTCATGCCCGTGATCATCCGGATCATAGACAAGCGCCGGCGTCTCAAGATGCCAGACACCCGACCTCAGGACTGTCTGCCCGTCAGGAGCCAGAATCGTATCCTTTTTAGCCTCAAAGCCCGCATCCGCGCCCGTCACCGGCAGCCATTCTTTGCAGGCCGCTGCGCCTATAACCTTGTTCATGGCCAGCCTTGTGCTCATCATCGGCCCGTTTTTTGTATCTTCCTGCGATGTATAGGCCATAAAGATTCTTTTGTTCACAGTATCGTAGGCGAGTGAAGGATCCAGCGAGCCGGTCATCTTCTGCTGGGATGCAATCTTTGCCGGAAATATGGAGGGGCCCTCGGGCTTGAGCTTCAGGGTCATCATCAGATGGGCGATATGAATGACGGTAATGACGATAAACAAACTACCGGCCGCTACCACAATCTGGTACTGCCAGGGCAGCCGGCGTAAAACGTCAGTAAAATCTTGACCGTATATCTTCACCCTGTGTGCCGTTTAAGCGGCAGCGGGAAGATCCATGGCGAGGATTGCCATGTTGAAGTCGTAGGATACTTCGCCTTCATCCTCGTCCTTGTAAACGATGCCGATAAATTCGCCCTCCAGAGTCACTTCGAGGGAATCCTTCGCTTCTTTTCTTTCCACCAGTGATATTTTTTTGTTGCCAAACTTGTCCTGCAGGTATTTTTGCAGGCAGGCCACTTCCGGCTTGCTGAACGTGCTCATTTTTGAGTCTCCTTTGAGCCCTTATTTAACCATACCTGTCATCGTTTGTCATGACGGCATAATGCGGCGATTTTGGCCTGAAAAACACGCCGCAAACACAAGTAATCAAAAGATAAAATGGATTTTAACTAAATTTTTAGGATTTTCATATAGACTAAAATAATGATCGAAACATTCCTTCACAACAATTTTCAGGATCTCAAATAAGATAATGAATCTTCTTTCTCCTTTTCCAATTCTGTTTTGCCTGCTCGTTGCAGCGTTTGTGACGATGCAGTATTTCCCACCGCCAAAGGCGGCGCGGATCAAACGTCATGCGGGCAAATCATCCAAATCCAGCACCAGCCACAAAAGGAGACGACTAAATGGGACATCTTGACTTCCCCCACACTTCCGACATTTCACCTGACACAGAAGAACTCGCCATTGAACTCTCAGAAAAAAGGCTCGATACATTCCGCATCAAATGGCTGATCGAAGACCGCGGCGCGGATGTGATGCAGGCCATGAGCATTGCTCATTTAAAAGAACAGGACTTGCTCAGGAGTCCGGTTTTGCGTCCGCTCGGACTGCAGAAATATCTGCATACACGGCATTAAGCTGGCTTAAATCCTATATCTTCCAGTGTTTTTTGGGCTTCTTGGCCGCTGGCGGCGCTGTGGCTTCCTGCTCTTCTTGAGTAATGGCCTTGGACATGTCGAACAGGATATCGGCCGTTTCTGAATCCGTCCTGGAAAACTTCTGGACATCTTCCATTGCCGATTTGAACTCGATGTCGGCATAGGCGAATATCGTCCTGTCGCCCGCATTTGCTGCCGCCTGAAGTGAATTGAAGGCGCGGCTCAACCTCTGGAACTTGGGCTTGCCGGGACCTGTGCATTTCTCGGCGGCTTCCTGAAAAATCACATGCAGGCGATCCAGCGATTTCTTGTTGTCTTCAATATCGGGATGTTCCGGAACAGGGGCCATGCGCATGGAGAAAACTCCTTCTGTTGGTGCAGCTTAATCAAAGCCTAGAGACTGTATATGCACAGGTCAAGCTCTCCAGGCGGATGACAAAAAATAGCAGATTCGGAAACTCGACGCGCGCGCTCGCAAAAAATTTTCCGTTATGTCAAAAATTAATTCATTCTCATGAAAAAAATTTGAATCGCCGAAACTGGCTCTGCATATGGCTTTCCGGCCCGCGGGAAATATTCAGCAAGATAATCTTTACATTAATTTCTCTTGTTAACTATTTATTCATGATCTTGTGGCGTATAATGAATCTGTACACAACATATAGATATGACGTCGCTTTACTTCTTTCCCCCAGCATGCCCCCCGCATGCAACATAAGGAGCACCGAGATGACCACATCAGTTATGACAGACCTTCTGGCCTACAATTTCAATATTGATACGACAGACCCCTCCCTCCGACACAGTTTCATGCACGATCTCGCCCGGGAAGGGGACCTTCTCAGTGCCGAGATTATCTTCGAGGCGGGCAGCCCGATTGACAGCCCCAACGACGAAGGCCGCCGCCCCATCCATGAGGCGGCTTTTTTTGGCCATCTCGACATGGTGCGGTTCTTCATTTCCAACGGCGTCGCCATCGATGCGCCGGTGCACCCTTTCGGCCATACCGCGCTCTACCTCGCCGTGCAGCAAAGCCACTATGATATCGTCCGCTACCTGATCAAATCCGGTGCGCGTCTCAGTGTCGCCGACTCCCTGATGGGCACGGGACTGCTGCATATCGCCGCGGCCAAGAACGACATGAAGATGGTCGGCATCCTCATCGCCGCCGGCGTCAATGTGTTCCACGAGAACAGAAACGGCATGACCGCGCGCGACGTCGCCGCCCGCTCGAACCACCGCATGCTCGAAAAAACCCTGCTCCGGGTCATGGAGCACCACGCGAAGTATGTGGCTTAGTTACGAGAGCTTCTTCTTGCACAACCCCACCCACACGGCATTGTTCCCGTCGATCTGTTTTTTTGTTTCCTCGGTGTCCTGCCGCGACAGATAGACCGGTTTGTAGATATCGCAGAAATCAGCGCGTGAATTCATTGCGCACCCGCTCGTCAGCATCGGCATCACCAGCAAGATCAGCCCGCACATCATCCGCTTTTTCAATGTCATCCAGCACCTGCTCTTTCTCGTCATTCTCCGCAGCCGCTCGCCCCAGACGCTCGATGTGATAAATAAACGCCATCAGTCCGGCCAGAAGCACGATGAGCGAAATCATGCCGTCACCGGTGCAACAAGGACAAGGGCCAGCGCCGCTGCCTGATCATAGATGGACGGATCATACCAGCCAGCAGGGCGATCCGCGGGCGGCGTGCCGTTCTCGTGCAGTACAATCGCCTGCGTCAGGGAAATCAACATATCCTTCGAGCGCAGATCTATTTTATCCGTGCGCTTGACGTTCAGTGCTTTCTCCACCGCGTATATATATGTATCGGTCGCGTTCTCATACGGCGGCGCGTAGCGGTTGATGATACTCAGCACCGTATTCAGCTCATATTTCAGGTAATAGGTCAGCAGCGTGCGCATCAGCGCACGTAACCCATACAACGGCGTGATAAATTCGACGAAGACACCGTCCTCCTGTACCAGAGACTGCCCCTGCCATAGCGATGTGGACAAGCGGATATTACCGGGATTATTGTTCCTGATCCCGCGCGGGTCGAGAATGTTCAGCATGTCTAGTGTCCTCCGGTAAGCATGTTTCAGTGACCTCCGGTCAGGCGGCCAATAGCAGCAAACACAAGCGCGATGAACGAGCCGATACCGATGGCGCGCTGCTTGTTACGCACATAATCGTCCACATGTGGCTGTATTTCATTCAGTGCAGCGTCGTGCTGCTGCACGCGGGCCGCTATATCAGGGATTTTGTCGGTGTTTTTCTGGATCTGGGACAGGATTCCCTGAATCTGCCCCAGCTCCTGCCGGATACTGTCGGACATTTAACCCCCGCTGCCAGTGTAAGTGCCGCCGATGTCCGTTCCCTCCGGAACCTGCACAAATGTCAGGCCCTCGGCGGGCGTATAAGACGCTGCGCCGTCATAGGCAATCAGGTTGATGACGATGCTTTCACTGTTGATGAGTGCGTAGTTCATGAGTACCTCCTATTGTGAACAATATTCCGTGATGTAAATCAGTCCGCCCGCACCAACGCCGCCGGCTTTTGATGCGCCGATCGCGCCGCTGCCGCCCGCGCCGTAGCCTGTCGCCGCAACGCCCGCAGTGGCCGTGGGGCTTGAGCCGAGTTGCGGACTTAATATGCCGCCGGCACCGAACATCGTATTCGCGCCCTCGCCGGGAACAACCATGGCGGAAGCGCCTCCCAGACTGATGCTGTATATTCCACCTTGCCCTTGAATGTTCAGGTCGCCACTGGTGGCTGTCCCTCCCGCGCCGCCGGCATAGACTGTTCCTGCCGCAGTCGCCCCTGCACCGCCGACACCGCCATTGCCGACAGCAAGCGATCCGAGCGAACTTGCGCCGCCCGTTCCGCCCGTTCCGCCCGATGTTGAACCCGCCGTGCCGCCAGAGCCGATCGTCACCGTTTGAGATGCCCCGACAGTCGCGGCAGACAGGGTCACTCTTGAATATCCGCCCGCGCCGCCGCCCGCCGAAACCGTCGACGCTGTGGATGATGCACCACCTCCTCCGCCACCGCCCCCAAGCACTTCCGCCACGCAATACAGCATGCCCGTCGACGGCGTGTACGTACCGCTGCTAGCGAAAATCTGTTTCTTGACAGTTTTCACCGCGCTGGAAATGCTCTGGAATGTCGGCAGCGCGCCCGCGCCGTTCGATGTCAGCACCTGCCCGGATGTGCCGATGCCAGCGATCGGCTGCAATGCACTGATGCTGGTCGTGCCGCCGCAGAGAACGGCATAGGCCGTTGTTGCAGCAGCACCCGTACCGCCCTGCGATACGCCCACTGTGCCTGTAATGTTGGCGGCANNGGATTGAGTAGGACGAAACTCGTGCCGTCATACATCAGAGCGTAGCTCCCCGTCGTTACAAGCGCATTGGCAGGCGGGTTTGTGCCGTCCGGCAGCTTGATATTTTTTGTGCCGAGGCTGCTGACGTTCAGCGTCGATGCGCCGGTATTCGCGTTCACCGGCTTGAGCGATACAATCTGCCCCGTCGCATAAGCCGTAACGGGTGGTGATGGCGCAACGGCATAGGCATTGGCGCTGCCCGTATCGGTGGCGTAATTCAACACCCTGTTTGCCGCCGTGCCGATATAGGGGTTGAAGGTGTTCGCCGTGGCGTCGACCGCGCCAAGCGTGATCCAGTCGCTGCCGTCATACACATTCAGAGTCCAGGGTGTGCCTGAATCATTGAGCCAGATGATGCCCGCCTCCGCGTATGAAGGCGCGGAAGAGCCCTTGTGATGGTTCAGAATCGCCTGTTTTCCGGCATTGTCGGCGTTTCTGTAGGCGAGACCGGACTGGTCCGCGCCGATCTGCGAGGTGGTTTGTGTCATGGTTTTTCTCCTTTGTTAAGTTATTGCTGCTGCCCATACCCCTTCGCCAGCCAGTCAAAGGTGCGGGATATTCCGCTGTTGCTGGAATTGAAGAACTGGACCGTGAAACCCGACGCCGAGGGGCCGGTGATGGCGTAATAATCACCCGTCGCCATGTTCTGCGCCGTGACGGAAATCGCCGGTGTGACGAGGAACGGACTGCTGAACGTAATTGTCGTACCGCCTGCAAGTGATGTGATGTTGCGGTCGCTGACCGTGCGGTCGTTCATGTCGACATTAACGCGCAACCGCGAGATGGAAGGCGTGATGCCCGCAACACCGCTTGTCAGCTGCGCCTGAAACTGATAGGCACGCGCCGAATAATCGCCGATCACGAACGGCANNTGGTCCCAGCTTTCCTGATTGTCGACATCCGCCCATAAATCCACAGAGGTTGTCGTATCAATGCCCTGCACGGCCATATCCATCGTGAGCCGCGCGGTATAGACCGCGCCAAGATCGACACTATTGGCAAATACATATATACCGGCCACAGCAAGGCCGTCATTGCCGATATCTGTATCCGCGACATCGTCAAAATCCGCCCAGTTATCAATACTATCATTACCCGCGAGGTGCAGGCCGCCATAACTGACACCGACATCCGTCATCGCACCGGCAAAAGCGGAATCCTCGGTGACGGTTTGCACGGCATTCTGCCCTGCCAGCCCCGCAATCGTCGAGATGACGATATCCTCGTCGGCACTGAGACGCCCCGCCGTATTCACAGTTTTTATCAGGAACGTCCCGACGGCAGCAGGCACAGAAATAGACGTCGCGCTAGGCGA
>PLXM01000034.1 GCA_003153235.1 Rhodospirillales bacterium | reverse complement strand
GCAGAATTTTCGGATAACGCGTCGCTTTTTTGATCTTGCTGCGCATCGCATCCGTCCACTTGAGATGCCTGATGACCTGCGCAAAGGAGTTGCCCAGATTCCCGGTTTCCTCGCCAGCGGCGATCAGGGAGATAAAGATCTTTTCAAAAACGATCGGGTGCCGGGAAAGCGCATTGGAGAACGAATTCCCTTCCGCCACCTCGCGGTATACATCCGACATGACGTCCCGCAGCCGGGGCGAATCTGTGGTATCACGAACATCCGACAGCCCGTCCATCAGGGGAACTCCGGCCTTCTGTAGTTGTTCCAGATGGACAAACATCTGCACCAGATCGCGGATTTTTATTTTTTTGGCAAAGACGGCGGAGAGTCCCCCCACCTTTTCGGACAGCTCCTTGCAGTCAATGAGGGCCAGCCCGCCTTCTTCCAGACGCGTCCCCAGATCAGACTCGTTAGCTGCCGTCACGACGCCCCGTATCGCGCGCCCCTTCGCATTTACGGCCCTATAACTGAATTTCGGCATCCGGTCCCTAAACCCTTCACACAAAATACAAAACACCAGTCTTGTATTGTTACATTAATTACAGGAGCAAGCCAAGATATTAGGACGCCGCACCTGCTAATCGCGCAGGTCCGGCTGGGTTACAGAAACAATTATTCGGGAATCTAAAATATTCAGACGGCGTCGTCAGTTGTGCTGGCGTCAGCGCCCGCTGCCGGAGACGCTGAATCTTCAGCCGCATCGTCTTCTTCCTCTGCGCCGAAGTCTTCTTCCTGCATGCCGCCAACGGCTACATCAGCCTCGACAGCCTCGCTCGCTACGGCAGCCCATTCGTTTTCGCCTTCCATAACGTCGATAATTTCTTCTTCATCTTCTTCGACTTCAATAACCTTCTGGTGATTTTTGATGAGCGATTCTACCAAAGATTCGATGGAAATGTCCGTGTCGGCAATTTCGCGCAGGGAAACAACCGGGTTTTTGTCGTTATCCCGCTCTACCATAATGGCCGCGCCGGAACCGATCTCGCGCGCCCGCTGGGAGGCCGCCAAAATCAACTCAAAGCGATTGGGAACTTTCAGGATACAATCTTCAACTGTGACACGCGCCATAAACACACCCTCCAAAAAAAATTACAAATCCGAGCGCTTTTATAAGACCTTACTCCCTGATTTGCAAGAGGATTCGTTTCCAAAACATTTCACCTTGACAACAGGATTCTGAAACATGTATATAGTCACACCTTTCCAATTCGGTCCCCCATGGAGAACTTCTTGAAAAATAACAATAATAACGAGTTCCACCACGCCAATTTCTTTTATCCGGAGGAAAAACTGGCCGTATTTATCGACGGCGCCAACCTCTATGCCGCCGCCAAAAACCTTGATTTTGATATCGATTACAAACGCCTTCTGAGCTGGATTTCATCACAAAGCAGGCTGGTGCGCGCCTTCTACTATACGGCTCTGCTCGAGGATCAGGACTATTCCCCCCTCCGCCCGCTGATCGACTGGCTGGATTATAACGGCTACACGATGATCACCAAACCGGCCAAGGAATTCACGGATCAGGCAGGCCGCCGCAAGATCAAGGGCAACATGGACATCGAGCTTGCGATCGACATGATGGAACTGTCCGGACACGTTGACCATATCGTGCTGTTTTCAGGCGACGGCGATTTCCGCCGCCTTGTTGAGTCCGTGCAGCGCCGCGGCGTACGTGTCACCGTCATCTCCACGACGCGCACCCAGCCGCCGATGGTGGCCGATGAGCTGCGCCGTCAGGCTGACCACTTTGTCGATCTCGTCGATCTGGCAGATTTCATTGAACGCGTAGACGCAGGCAGCCAGACACCTCATGTCGTTTCCGGCACAGCTGTGCAGTAACACCTGAAAAACCTAAGCTTCGATTTTACGGCTGCTGGCGATAATTTCGTCAAGCGCGGCAATGACCGCGGTGATCGGCGGCACAAGCGCTTCCGCTTCACGCAGAACTTTCTCGACCAGCGCAACGGCCGAGTCAAGCGGCACACCCGGCTCAATGTTGACGTACTCCTGCTCTTTGGGCAGCCCCGCGTAGAGTTTCGAGAGCTGCGCGGCCAGCTTCATATCAAGCAAAGAAAGCTTACTAACACTTGATTCAAATACCGTCTTGCTTAACGATGGGTGTTTCTGCACGATATCACCGCCCTGCCGGTACTTCGGTGTTTCCGTCTTGCTCTTCAGGTTCTCCAGCATGGCACCGTAGCTTGTCATGAACGCTTCGATGCGGTTCTTATTCTCTGTTAGCTCACCCTCGAGCGTGGAGACCAGCACATGCCTCTCGCGCACCAACAGCTGCGTTTCCTTGCGATGCGCCTGCTCACGCTCTTCCTGCTGCAGCGTTTCAAGACTTTTCAGCCTGTAATGCATGATAAACGCCACCAGCAGCAAGCCCGCGACGGGTGACGCGCCCAGCAAAATCTGCAGCCATGGCGGGACACCCCTGTCATCCGTCACAACCTGATGCCAGATACCCTCAGCGTTGTGACGCGCCGTCTTCTGCGCTTCCATATAGGCTGGAACGGAGTTGGTAGACTGTTTCCGGTCAACAACCACAAGGCCATGACTCAGTAATTCAAGCCCGAGGTCCTCGCCGCTATGAACCGAGCACCGCGCCACAACATCCGCCTGTGTTCCGCCGACGCTCTTGCAGGTAACGGGCGATGACCCGACCATCCTGTCCATCATATCGACTGCTTTCATATCGATCTCTGACGATCCGATGGGTTTGATGCCCCACAACGTGATGCGCAAACCATCTGCCTGAAGCGTTATCGGATCCATTGCCGTCACGGTGCGCGAAAACCTGCCGCTATCTGAATCCGCCGCCATCACGACCGGTGCAGACGCGAAAAACAGAACCGTCAAAAAACTAAAAAATAAACGTGAAATCATAACTAAAAACTCCCCGATAGCTATCTTACCCGACAAGCAGTTAAAAATTCAAACCCTGTGCGTCTGCTTAAGTACTTGATTTTAAACGTAAATTATTTATGGTAAATATTTATTGACATAATTATTGAAAATAAGTTAACATAATGTACATTTGATGTATATTAACTTTTAATTTAGATGGAAGACAACAGCATGACGCAAGACGTAGCGATTAAATGCCGAAATGGCTTAGATGAATATCAAGCTATTATAACCGGAAAAGATATAAAGGTCTTTCAGGCTGTCAGTCAAAAAAGCAGCGTGAAGAATAAAACAGGTGAGGACCTTGTAGAGGCGATTCTAACAACGGCATCAGCTGGAGATATTTCGCAGGTACAGCGTCGAACAATGAACTTTCAGGTCACTATGGGTCCGGACGGACAACCGAGTCTTGAGGTATTCGACGATCAGGGTAAACGGACCCGTGTAGAGTTTGAGGAAGGTGGATGTCTTGTGCGTCAGCCACTAGAAGGACAGGATGCTGCGAATTACTTATCCGAGTCTCAAAAAAAGCAGATAGCTAAAAAAATCACATCCGCCGTTCCTGGCATGAAAGTACTCTAAAGCGTCAGTATTATTATTCCCGCCTTTGCGGAAATGACGCGGGGTTCAGTATTGAACTTTATCTGCTTTTTTATGCCATTCATCAAAAACAGCCCGCGCTTCTTCAGAAAGAACCCGCCGTGTTTCTTTTGAGCGTTTATTGATAGGCAATGGCACTTCACGGTAAAGAAAATCATCATCAAACCCGATGGCGGCTGCATCCTGACGGGTATTGGCGTAATAGATGCGCTCCAGCCTCGCCCAGTAAATGGCAGCAAGACACATCGGGCACGGCTCACAACTGGTGTAAATCTCGCAATCTTTCAGTGAAAAATCATTCAGTATCTTGCAGGCATTGCGGATGGCGACAACTTCGGCATGGGCCGTGGGGTCATGCGATGATGTCACCTGATTCCAGCCTTCGCCGATGACTTTGCCGTCTTTGACAATCACCGCGCCAAAAGGGCCGCCGCAATTCTCCTGCATTTTCTGGCGTGACAACGCGATGGCGCGGCGCATGAATTCTTTTTGCTGCTCGGGAATTTCCATGAACCTATTTCACAGTCTCGTGCTCAAACTCGGGCGCGGGCTTCTTTTCAGAGCCGGGACGCGGCGGGTGATATTCAAACGTCAGCTTATCTTCTGTAACGCCTATGCTGACAGCTCCGCCTTTGGTCAGGCGGCCGAAGAGCAATTCATCCGCCAGCGGCTTCTTGACGTGTTCCTGTATGACGCGTGAGAGAGGTCTTGCGCCCATCGCCGGATCATAACCTTTTTTGCCAAGCCACTGACGCGCGGCATCGGTAAGTTCAATCGTCACGCCGCGGTCGCCAAGCTGCGCTTCCAGCTGCATGATAAACTTGTCGACGACACGGCTGATTGTTTCGGGCCTGAGCGGCGCGAAAGGAATGACCGCATCAAGACGGTTCCTGAATTCCGGCGTGAAGGTACGGTTGATCGCTTCTTCGTCATCGCCGACACGCGCCGTACGCTCGAAGCCCATCGTTGCCTTGGCCAGTTCGGATGCACCAGCGTTTGTTGTCATGATCAGTATGACGTTGCGAAAATCGATCGTCTTGCCGTTGTTGTCGGTGAGTTTACCGTAGTCCATCACCTGCAGCAGGATATTGAATAGATCCGGATGCGCTTTTTCGATTTCATCCAGCAGCAAAACACAATGCGGATGCTGGTCTACTTTATCTGTCAGCAACCCGCCCTGATCAAAGCCGACATAACCCGGCGGTGCACCGATCAGACGCGAGATAGAGTGACGCTCCATATATTCAGACATATCAAAGCGGATAAGCTCCAGCCCGAGCGTCTTCGCCAGCTGCCGCGCCACTTCCGTTTTACCGACACCCGTAGGACCGGAGAAAAGATAACTGCCGATAGGTTTTTCAGGCTCGCGCAATCCTGCGCGGGAGAGCTTGATTGCCGATGACAACGCCATGATCGCAGGATCCTGACCAAAAACCATCGTCTTGAGATCGCGCTCGAGATTGGCCAGCACTTCCTTGTCGTCTTTCGTCATCGTCTTCGGCGGAATGCGGGCAATTTTGGCAACGATCACTTCGATATCCTTGACCGTGATGTTTTTCTTGCGTTTATCTTCCGGCACCAGCATCTGCGCCGCACCCGCTTCATCAATCACGTCGATCGCCTTGTCCGGCAGCTTGCGGTCGCCGATATAGCGCGAGGAAAGCTCAACGGCCGCGCGCAGCGCTTCTTCGGTGTAATGCACCTTGTGGTGCCGTTCGTAATAAGACTTCAGGCCCTTAAGAATACGAATTGCATCTTCCTGCGACGGTTCGTTCACATCTATCTTCTGGAAGCGGCGCACCAACGCACGGTCTTTCTCGAAATGGTTGCGGTACTCTTTATATGTCGTAGAACCGATACAGCGCAGCGAACCATTCGACAATGAAGGTTTCAGCAGGTTGGAAGCATCCATCGCCCCGCCAGATGTCGCACCGGCGCCAATCACAGTGTGGATTTCATCGATAAACAATATCGCACCTTCAATCGCCTGCAGTTCGGTGAGCACGGACTTGATGCGCTCTTCGAAATCGCCGCGGTAACGCGTGCCTGCCAGCAACGAGCCCATATCCAGCGCATAAATAGTGCAGCCTTTCAGCACATCCGGCACATCGGCCTCGGTAATGCGGCGTGCTAAACCCTCGGCAATCGCGGTCTTGCCGACGCCCGGATCTCCCACATAGAGCGGGTTGTTCTTGCTGCGGCGACAGAGAATTTGAATGGTGCGATCGACTTCGTTCTCGCGACCGATCAGCGGGTCGATGCCGCCCTTGATGGCCTTGTTATTGAGGTTGACACAGTAGGCATCAAGTGCCTCGCGGCCCTTCTTGATCATACTCTCTTCGGCAGTTTCCTCGTCAGCGCCCTGCGTGGTGCGCGTTTCGCTGTGACCCGGCACTTTGGCGATGCCATGCGAGATATAATTGACCGCATCGAAGCGCGTCATCTCCTGCTCCTGCAGCATGAAGACGGCATTACTTTCACGCTCGGAGAACAGCGCCACCAGCACATTCGCCCCCGTCACTTCCTCACGACCCGATGATTGCACATGGATCGCCGCGCGCTGCAGAACACGCTGAAAACTCGATGTCGGCTTGGCTTCCTCGGCAGCGGGATGGGCGAGGTTTTGCAGTTCTGTATCAACGTAATTCGTCAACTCCTGACGCAGCACTTCAATATCAACACCGCAGGCGCGCATGACCGCAACCGCATCCTGATCTTCTGTCAGCGCCAGCAGCAGATGTTCGAGCGTTGCAAATTCATGGCGGCGCGAATTGGCGAAGCTCAGAGCCCTGTGAAGTGTCTGTTCAAGATTGCGTGACAGCATGAATACCCCTATTCCTTTTCCACAACGGCTACGCCGTTATTCTTTCTCCATAGTGCACTGCAGCGGATGCTCGTTCTTGCGGGCATAATCCATGACCAGATTGACTTTTGTCTCGGCAACTTCATAGGTATAGACCCCGCAGACGCCAACGCCGCGACGGTGAACCTGAAACATGATTTCCGTCGCCTCTTGTCTATTCTTGCTGAAAAACCTTT
>PLXM01000158.1:4422-4554 GCA_003153235.1 Rhodospirillales bacterium | reverse complement strand
ACTGCGTCAATATGAGCCGTGCGGGTATTACCATTCGTGATATTCGCGGCAAAAAGGTTGAACGCGAGATCCGCACAACGGCACAATCAGGCGCGATCATGGGTAAAGGAAAATACCGCCACTTCATGCTCA
>PLXM01000158.1:0-4335 GCA_003153235.1 Rhodospirillales bacterium | reverse complement strand
TCCGCTACCGCGAAGCGCCGATGCCAAAGAATGGCGCAGCTCTATTTATCTCGCAATCCGGTGAAACACTGGACACGCTGGAGGCGCTGCGTTACGCCAAGCGTCAGGGCCAGAAAATCGTCTCCCTGCTCAACACCATTGAAAGTACTATTGAACGCGAGTCGCATCATGTGCTGCGCACGCTGGCGGGGCCAGAAATCGGCGTTGCCTCTACCAAGGCTTTCACAACGCAGCTTACGACGCTGGCCTGCCTCTCCATTGCCCTTGCCTGCAAAAAAGGCAGCATCACACCCCAGCGTGAAAAACAACTGACGACGGCCTTGCGCGAACTGCCATCGCGCTTTGCCGAGTTGCTGAACCATGACGAGAAAATCCAGGCCATCGCACATGAAATCTCCGAGGCAAGTGATGCGCTTTACCTTGGCCGCGGCACAGCTTACCCCATTGCTCTCGAGGGCGCTCTAAAACTGAAGGAGATTTCCTACATCCATGCGGAAGGTTATGCCTCAGGCGAAATGAAACACGGCCCCATTGCACTCATTGATGAAGACGTGCCCGTGATCGTGATAGCTCCTTACGACAACCTGTTCGAGAAAACCGCTTCCAACGCACAAGAGATCGTCGCCCGCGGCGGAAAAGTGCTGCTGATTTCAGACAAAAAAGGTGTCGATAAACTGAAGAACATTGCGACGTGGACGATCGAGATGCCGGAAGTTGATCCGTTTGTATCACCTATCCTGTATACCCTGCCTGTGCAACTGCTCGCTTATCACACCGCCGTCATCAAAGGCACGGATGTAGACCAACCGCGCAATCTCGCCAAATCAGTTACTGTGGAATAGCGGCCAGCTCTTCTCTGCTTGACCGATAGCGCTACAATGGTTTTCCTTGCTGCCTTTCACAGAAAAATCTATAATCGCATAGTTCCTTCTATCCTCCTCAACCTTTAAATTGCGGGAATAGCGTCATGGGCTCTTATAGGCTTTTATTAGCTATACTCGTAGCTCTCTCCCATATGTATGTTTTGTTGTTTAGCTGTAATCCGGGTGTCATTGCTGTTATTTCATTCTACCTTATCAGCGGATATGTTATGTCCTCCCTTATAGAGAGGTATTACAAAAATCCCTTCAATGCGCTTGGCTTTTATCTGGATCGTGCGGCGCGCCTGTTCCCGCAATTTATTTTTTATCTCATGGCGGGGACTATATGCGCCTACCTACTCAAGCTTCCTGACTTCTCAAAATTTTCACCTGGTCGCTGGCTTTTAGATAGTCTTATCATACCCACAGGCTTTTACATGTTCCGCGACAAAGGGGACTTCCATATATTGCCCCAAACATGGTCTCTCGGACTGGAAATGACTTTTTACCTCATTATACCCTGGCTGGCCAAATACTCCTCGCCACGTCTTATTGCCATTGTGATGATGGGCTCCATGGCGGTGTTTGCGGCCGGTTATATTGGAATAATCAATTTTGACTGGTACTCTTACCGTCTTCTCCCCGGAACGTTATTTATATTCATTACAGGATCTCTATTTTACAGCAAAGACCGTATCTACCTGCTTTATATAGTATTTGTTTACGCTTATGTAGAAGTTCTCTTTTTAATCGGCAATGCCTTTAATATATTTCACACTATTGTGGTGACACACGAAGTTATTATAGGCCTTCTCATTGGCATCCCTGCTCTGGGCATTCTAAAAAAATTCAAATTCTCTGCACTGGACGAGTTTTTAGGGAACTTAAGTTATGGCGTATTTTTAAATCACTATATGGTCATATGGGTGATGGATAAGCTTCTAGCAACCCATCATCATAAGGGGCTTACGACCCATCCGCAGGAAGAGTTTTTGTCTGTTTACAGCGAGGGGGGACTGTGGCCCATCATTTCTGTCATTCTCATTTCCTGTGCGCTTTCTTTTATCTCATACACCCTGGTGGAAACTCCCGCTATAAAATGGCGGCGCAAAATTCGTGATAAACAGGCCTCTCTTCAAGCTGCTTGACGGAATAAATGGTTTAAAAAAAGTCAATACGAAACATTGGAATAATCCAGTCTGGTCGTAACCACATCTTTAATATTTAACACTTTTAAAGCAGCTTCTTACGGCAGCAGGTTGTTCTCTTCCAGTATCCGGCTCAACTCGCCTGAAACGTTCAGCTCCTTGACGATATCGCTGCCGCCGATGAACTCGCCCTTGATGTAAAGCTGCGGCACGCTGGGCCAGTTGGTGAATTCCTTGACAGCCTGATAGAGTTCACGATCCTCAAGCACGTCAATGCTGATATATGGCACGCCAAAATTGTTAAGCACCTGTGTAACCGCCGCTGAATAGCCGCACTGCGGGAAGATCGGCGTGCCCTTCATGTAAAGAACGATGTCGTTTTTGGAAATATCCTGGCGTATGCGGTCAAAAAGCGTATTTTCCATTTTTTGCGGATCTCCCTATAAGTATTTTACAAAAAATGCGATTCTCCGCAAGCTTATTGCCTATATTCCTTCTAGAATACGCCCATAGTCGGCCATTACTATTTTTTAAGAATCGGTGTAATATCATGCTCTTGGAGCACTTCCACTCCCTGAAGGAATAATAATGACGACGGCGTCAGAAGACGATTTAAAACTCGAAAGAGTTACTCAGGCTGAGCTGAATGAAATCATCCGCAAGCATGGCATGTTCCTGACGGCCAGGCCCGGCGGCAGGCGCGCCGTCATCAAGGATAAAGACCTCGCCAGCCTGTCTTTTGCGGGGCAAAACCTTTCGCAATCGGACCTCACCGGCTGCGTTCTAGTGAATACCGATCTCACCAACACAAATTTCGAGAGTGCGACGCTTTTTGGCTGTGATTTCACACACGCGAAAATGACCGGCGCCCGTATGGTCAGGGCAGACATGCGCGGTGCTGAAGTTAGTCAGGCTGATCTCAGCAAAGCGGATATGACCGGCGCAGACTTGCGCGAGGGCAAGACGATCATGAAGCGGAAAATGAAAAATCTGGAGGACCAGTATGGCGGCGTGCCTCCAGCGCCGGCGCAGTTTGTCGGCAGCAACCTGAGCCATGCAACTCTGAACAATGCCACGGCCATTTCAGCCAACTTTACCGATGCCAATATGCAGGACGTAAAACTGCAGGGCGCAAACCTTCATGGCGCAAATTTTCAGGGCGTTGACCTCAGCCGCGCCGATCTTGGTTCGGCAGACTTAAGAAACGCCAACTTCTCCCATGCCACAATGGTGGGCGCCAATATACAGGGCGCTGAGAAAACCGGCACGAACTTTTCCTTAGTCCTGACTAAAGAAGCTGTCGGCAAGGATTTTACCGAAGTCGAGCTCACGCTGGACGAGCTTTTGCTAAAGCATACCTCATGGGTGGCTTCAGGGGGGCGGCAGGGTCGTCAGCTCGATCTGGTCGGTATGGACATGCGCAAAGGCCCCTCGCTCGCAGCAAAAAAGCTTACCGCCATCAAAGCGCAGGGTGCGACTTTTGCCGAAATGGATATGCGCGGTGTTGAAATTCAGGGCGCCCGTCTGGAAAAGTCAGATTTCCGCAAATGCCAGCTGCAGAATGCTGACCTGCGCGGCACAAACTTCAGCGAGGCTCTTATGCAGCGCGTAAACCTTTCCAAGGCCAATCTGAACCCCCTGACCTTCAAGAAACAGGATGGCGTCGAATTCAGTGTGTCCTGCAACTTCGAGAAGGCCGAACTGCGCCAGGCCGTTTTTGCCGGTGCACGCGCCATGGAAGGGAAGTTTAAGGGGGCAGACCTGACTCAGGCCGACTTCACTAATTGCGACCTGCGCCGGGCTGACTTTACCGGTGCTATACTCACTGAAGTCAAATTCGACGGCGCCGCCCTCGACGGCGCGGTTTTCGATCAGAAATAGCAGTTATTATATTAATATAATTTTATGTTAAAAATTTACCGGTAACTGACCTTTCCGGCAGCAATCGCTTTGTCAAAAAACAACCGGTGGGTTATAAAGAATCATGAAAATTCGGCATCTCCCAGAAACCCTCGTCAACCAGATCGCGGCGGGTGAAGTGATCGAGCGTCCGGCCGCAGCTGTGAAAGAGCTGGTCGAGAATGCCATTGATGCCGGATCCTCGCGAATCGAGATCACCATACGCGAAGGCGGCGCCAGCCTGATTGCTGTCAGTGACGATGGCATCGGCATGTCGGCGGAAGAATTATCACTGGCCGTCGAGCGTCACGCCACCTCCAAGCTTCCGGACGATGATCTGGTGCACATCGCCTCCCTTGGCTTTCGCGGCGAGGCTTTACCCTCTATCGGCGCAGTCAGCCGGCTGACCCTCACCAGCCGCCCGCGCA
>PLXM01000152.1 GCA_003153235.1 Rhodospirillales bacterium | reverse complement strand
TGGCGATGATCTTGCCGGTCAGGTTCCGGCGCGTCGCGTCGGGCTTGATAATTGAAAAGGTGCGTTCTTTGGTCATTGTTTTCTCTCTTTAAAAGCTGCGGAGGAGGTTCTTATACGTCCTTATCTGCCATTTGTACACCTCTTTACCTGCGTTATGACCGAAGAATTGACCCCGTTATTTAATACATTCTGTAAAGAATATACCGGCCGCTTAATATTTTGGCTTTTAGCGTGTTTTTAGCTTATAAAATCAACATGCTTTCTTTGCGTAAAATAAATATCAGCCAGTTCCGCTGCTATGAGGCGGTGCGGCTTGATCTGACGGAGGCTTCCTCCGGTATCGTGGTGCTGACAGGCCCCAACGGCGCCGGAAAGACCAATATCCTCGAAGCCGTGAGCCTGCTGGTGCCCGGCAAGGGCCTTCGCAACGCCGATATACTGGAGATGAAAAACCGCGCTGCCGGGCCGGAAGATCTCTGGACCATCTCGGCGGAAGTGGAAACCCCGATGGGATTGACGGTGCGCATTGGCACCGGCCTCGACCGCGATATTAAACGCCGTCTGATCCGCATCAATGGAAAAAACGCAAAAAGCCAGAACGAGCTTTCCGGCTTTATCTCCGCCGTCTGGCTGACACCGCAAATGGACCGTTTGTTTCTCGAGGGCGCTTCAGCGCGGCGGAAGTTCCTTGACCGCCTTGTCTATGCCTATGAGCCTGACCATGTCACGCGCCTCAACCGCTACGACAAAACCATGCGCGAACGCATGAAGCTGCTGCAGCTCGATCGCGTTGATCCAGCGTGGCTGCAAAGCCTCGAGGCGCAGATGTCTGCCGATGCCGTTTCGATTGCCGCATCAAGGCTGGCCCTTATCCAGTATCTGCAGCAGCACGTTGATAAACTGAACCTGATGACGCCGCTGTTCCCGCAACCTCATCTCACAATGGACGGCTGGGCGGAAAACGCTATACCTTTACGCCCCGCCGTCGATATCGAGGACGAACTGAAGGCCACGCTCGCGGCATCACGCACCGCCGACCGGGCCGCAGGTCGCACGCACGAAGGCATTCACCGCAGCGACCTCCGCGTCTCCTACGCCCGCAAAGACATGCCCGCCGCGCAGGCTTCCACCGGCGAACAGAAGGCGCTGCTGGTCTCGATCGTTCTCGCGCACGCGCTGATGATGCAGGCAGAAAAAGGCTTTGTGCCGATCATCCTGCTCGATGAAGTGGCCGCGCATCTCGATGCCGCGCGGCGCCAACAGCTTTTCGACCAGCTGCAGGCGCTTCAGGGACAGATATGGCTGACGGGAACGGATGAAGCGGTCTTCGCCTCATTGCAGGACAATGCAAAATTCTTCCGGATTGATCAGGGCCATGTCGCGCCTGTTAGACCTGTACACGCTACCGTTACTCTGGCACAGGCTGTGTTGTAATCTCTTAATCTATCCCCAGGGGCACAGCACAACCGCGGCTGTACGCTGTGGCGTTTTCGGTGCGGCTGCCTTTGATGTAGTTTTCGTTCCTGTGCCCGTCCTTGCATTCGTGTTCGATGCTGTTTTCTGAGCTGCCTTTTTGGGTGCTGCCTTTTTGGGTGCTGCTTTTTTTGCTGCCGCTTTTGGCGCAGTTATTGTTTCCGCGTTATCTCTGACCTGCTGCTGTACTGTTTGCTCCGGCTGCTGATCTGCCGCCGCTGTTGCTGTGGCTACTGCTGCAGGTGTTGTCTCTGCATTATTATTGGCCGCGCTTTTGCTGAAGGCTGTGATAAGGTTGTTTATGCGCTTCTTTGACTCATCATAGTGTTCAATTTTGTTGATGTGCCTCATAACCTTCTTTTGGAAATGATCCAATTTTATTGCATATTTCACATCCGACACCGACAAGCCATGCTCTCTTCCGCGATGCCGGCGCAACGCGTGAACGCCTATAGCCGCAGCAGTAAGCGCTGAGGCAACGCAAGCACCCGCAATGTAAAGAGGGTAAAAAGACGCCATGAAAGGCAGTGACGTTCCGTCCGTGCAATTAATAATCGCAAAAGCCCCGCCAAGCGCCACCCACGGCGTGAGATTGGCGCGCCAGCCATCTCTTGCTTTGGTGGGTTTCTCAACAGCTGCCTGGATGTCAAAATCATGCTCTTCAAAGATGTCAGAAACCAGCTTGTGGAGATGTTTAAACGGCTCGAGACGATCATTCTGGTCGTCATAATTATCTTCAATCTCTATGAAGCGTTTCTCGGCAAACTTGTAGGCCTTTTTAAAACCGAGATCCTCCGGCTTTTCAAACATTCTCTTCACGGCTTTTACAAGATCTTCTGTGTTTTTTTTGAAACCCATGTTTTCCTCCCCCTTCTGACGATTCTCCGCTCATCAGCAACTCATTGTTGATGATATATATATCATGATTTATGTTATTATGTCAATTACTATTTTTCAGAATAGTTAAAAATATCGCACGACAGATCATAAATTATTCATTATATCTCAACGAGATAATTATAAATAAAGGCTTTGTACAAAGAGATAAATTCTAGGACTTTAGCGTACTTGCTACAGCCGCCCTGGTTGCAGGCACAGGCGCAACAGTTGTGGCTTCGCTTTTACCGGCAGTCCCTTCGAAATTCTGTTTCAGCGCGTTCTTGGTCAGCTTACGGATGCGGCGTGCCGCTCTCGCTTCAAGCTTATGAACCTTTTGGGCTGACCTAAAGCTTTGGAACTTTGACTGGTTAAAGGTGTCCTGCGCATCTCCGACAACAGCGCGTGCTGCAATGGCTGTACCAGCAGCGGTCGCTATGGTTGACAGCACTGCAGCGACCGGGCCCAGTAATGCGCCCGCGATAAGCACCATCGGAACGGAAACTATATCCGAGATAAGCAGGCCGACAAAACCTCCTGTCAGGATGCTGCCCATGGGCGAGTCCTCGCCGCCGATCTTATCCATCTTTTCTTTGAAGGTCTTATAGGCCTCAAGACGCTCTGTAGGGTCATTCATGCCCTCGATAGCCTTAAATTCATCTTTATACGGGGCTGTGACGTCCTCTGCGGCGTTTCTATTGAATAATCCCATAGGTTTTTCTCCTGCATCAATTCATGCGATTCTATTTCATCAATAGTCTAGTAGCGCCGTTACATTATGTCAATTTATATTTTTCGGAATACTAAAAATAACCATCTGGTTTTGCAGGGATTTTTTACCCGTTAAATTCACCTCTAATATACTGATTTTTATTGATATTATTTCGGTTTAAATTGTTCCTTTTTTGAGAGTTTTTCTGCTATATTCTTTGGACAGAATCGAATGACCCACATGTATCACATGTAAATATGATGAAGCAGGAAAAAGACATGACCGACGCGGCTAAAATCAAATCTGACAAACAGATGGCGATTGACGATTACGGCGCGGATTCCATCAAGGTTTTAAAAGGCCTGGACGCTGTCCGCAAACGTCCCGGCATGTATATCG
>PLXM01000092.1 GCA_003153235.1 Rhodospirillales bacterium | reverse complement strand
ACATTTTTATCAGTTGTTTTTTGTCCCATGGGCAGGGCGATGGCGTGGAGAAGGGAACCGTTGTCGCGGTATAGACGCAGGTTTTTGACGCCCAGTTCCCAGCCGGAGAGGATCAGCTTTTGTACGTCTTCCACTGTTACAGCGTAATCCAGTCTGACTGTATGTGCAACCGTACCGGACAGGAACGGCTCCACAGCGGCCTGCATTTTTATTTGTGCAGCGGGAGAAATATTGCAGTCAAATACGGCAAAGTGTGCCGGTTTCAGATGAGGCGCGCCTGCAAGCGCCAGCGTGCCGCAGCAATAGGTATTGGCTGCTTCAATTTGTTCTTCATTGAAGCCAAGCGCGGGAAGCATGTCGAATGTTTCGTTCTCCATGTCTTCCATTGAAAAGCCGAGTATGCGCTTGCAGAAATCTTCTCCCAGTGTCCACTTATTAAAGACGTAGCGGATGTGCAGCGCTGTTGCCAGCGCAGCTTCAACGGAGTCCAGCGCTGCCTGGGGAAAGCCTTTTGCACGCAGGCTTTTATGGTTGATGTGCGGTGCATTGAGCAGCGTGCCGTGCCCTGCGGTGTTGAAATAAATATCGTTGCTTTCGGCGGCACTGTATCCGAGCGCTTTAAGGGCAAGCGGCACCAGAGGATTAAGAGCTTTTCCATGGAGCTGCGCTATCACGGGCATGATGCCCTGTGCCTGCGCAGCAAGAAGCGCCTGTACCGGCCAGTCACTGTCGATACCCGTCAGATGCGCATGGCGGAAGCCTGTTTCCTTGCCGGTGCGATAGGCGGTATCCCAAACTTGCTGCACGGCTTCCATCAGCAAAGCATCGGGGCATAGCGCCGTATTAAGCTGCACGGGGCGGCGCATCATGCCTTTTTGCAGCAGGGCTGTTCCTGCCAGCACGGCCATTTTGTTCTTTATATTCTGCAGGTACGTTTTGGCGAGGTCTTTATATGCAGGAAAGGCGCCTTTTTCTGCCGCTATCTCTGCCGAAGCGCAATAAGCGGCCCCTGATATAAACCCTGTAATCAGTGCTGCCGTTGCACGTCCGGCATCGCTGTCATAAGCAAGTCCTTTGCTCATTAGCAGAGCCGCCACATTCGTCATGCCCAGACGCAGCGGGCGATATTCCGGTGAAGCGGAGGGGAGGGTTTCAAGAACCGTTACCATCACCCGCACGACATGCTGCACAGCGGCGGTGTTTACGATCTCCTTGCCGCCCCCGCAGGCAAGAAGATTGATTGTTGCCGCAGGTGCTGCGCTGTCAGATGCCGGATCAGATGTATCAAAGCTGCTGCGGAAAGAAATAGCGGGATCTCCTGACGACCATATGGATTCAGCCAGTGCATCCCACAGCTTTTGTGCCGGACGGTGGTTGAAGCTATGGTTTGTCAATGCGGATTCGATAAACTCATCCGGTAAGGATAACGTTGTGTCAATGCAGTCCTCTGCCGTTCTTTCTTCAGGGGGCAGGGTGAAGGAGATTTCTTCATATCCTTGTTGCGCGTAACTGATGGCCATCCGGATGGCCGCTTCGGGCAACCCTGCGTGGCGTGCTTCTTCTATTGCATCATATAATTGAGGATTGTTTTCGGGGTCAAAGCCGGAGGGGTCATCACGATCGCAGGCATCCATCACGTGATGTGCCGCCGTCTCCATGACGCGCTGACCGAGCGTCTCTGCTGCCTGACGAACATCCCTGCTTTTCTTCCAGTTGATGAAATTCAGGCTTTCACTGTTCTCAATCGGCAGGACGGCATTAATCTTCGCCTCTGCATTTTCCAGCGCCAGTGTTTCGCCCTGTATTTTCAGGCGGCGCAGCACGTGTGTTGTTTCTTCCACGAGAGAAATCGTGCGTAGTTGCGGCACGTAGGGTGCATGCGGAATGCCATAAGCCCAGTCCAGCCCGAGAAGCTGCCACTGTTTTAGCTCCGGTGCGGCGATCTGGTGTAACAGGATATAACGCAGCTCATCATAGAAAATTTTTGCATCGTCCCCGGAAGTGAAGAGGCTGTTTTTCCATCCCTGATAAGTCAGCGAGCCTGCGATACGGTGCAGTACCTCCCGGATATCCTTTTCAATATGAAAGCGCCATTCTGCTGAAACGCCATCGAGTATGGTGCTATCTGCCTCGCTGCGCCACAGCCAGGACGGAACACCGTCTTCCGCTACCCGCCGCAGGACTGCCGGCAGGACTTCGTTGCAAAAGACTTTTTCCTGCAGGACATCGACCGCAGACTGATTCCATTGCCGCGGCACGACATAAGTCTGCTGGTTTTCATGCACAACACTGTGAAAATGCCCTTCCGCAAGGAAGTCCTGGTCTGCCTGAGTGTAAAACCGCGTCCAGCGCATACATTAAGCCTTTGATTTTTATAGCTATTAGAAAATAAAATCTGTTGAATGAGGATGAGACTGTGGCATAACCTTCCTTCTCCTTCAATATGATTTGGCTGGCGAGAAAATCATTGCGCTTTTTCAATCTGTAAGCATTATTGTGGTGGTTGGATTCTGAAAGGAACATACATGGCAAAAATTTCCATATTTGGAGTTTTGTCTAATATACAAATGCTTCTCAAAACATGCTTCGGCGGTAAACGGACCGGCGTAGATCAGTATGGGAATGTCTATTACACCGGTAAGCCGCGTGGCGGCACGACGCATGATCGCCGCTGGGTGATGTACAAGGAAGAAGCGGAAGCTTCGCTGATCCCGCCCGAGTGGCATGGCTGGCTGCACTACCAGACGGATGTTGTGCCTGAGTCAACAAGCGAGTACCGCAAGCCCTGGCAGAAACCGCATCAGCCAAATTTGACGGCGACGGATCATGCCTATTTTCCGCCGGGAGATCC
>PLXM01000110.1 GCA_003153235.1 Rhodospirillales bacterium | reverse complement strand
TACAAGCTGGTGAAAAAGTAATGGAATGGACAATAAGTACCATGCTAAGTTTTTGAGATCATTAACAAAATTGCTTATTGTCCTTTTTCTCACCGCTCTGTGTAACTGAAAAAAATATCTTGATTAAACATATATATAAAAATAGACAGAGAAGAGAATAAGGACAATAAGTATATTATATAGTAATATCATGTAGTTAGATCATTACTTATTGTCCTTTTTAACCCCTTTTTCTCATGCTTAATAACGGCTGTAAATGTGCGGCACAGAGTTGTCCGCGCATTCATCTTGCAGATGCCTAAAAGATGAGTCTGGCGTGAGCTCCAGAGCCGTCCGATCAATAATAACGAGGGTTTGCATCAAAAACTACAGAAGGGCTTCTCTATGGCTCTAGCACATGCCCGTGGACGTGTTACTCAATAACATTTCCAGAGCTTATGGCCTGACTGATTTCAGCATCGGTGCAGCCCTTGGAAAGCATCAAAGCAAAGAGAGCTTCAGAACTTGCGCTGATTACTATTGGTTCGTCAACATCGCCTCCTATCGAAAGCGCTTGCTGTGGCCTCCCAAAACCTCTATCGAGCAAGCTATTAGCCGCACTGACGCGGGAAGCAGGCGGGGCGTCCTTGTCCTGCATAATCTCTACCAGCGTAGCAACGGCCTCTGGCGTATGCAGGCGTGCCAATTCACGGACTTCGGCAACCTCACGCGGACGCCCGCCTGGATTCCCGCTTTGTCCTTTTTCGAATTTACCCATGTTCCTGTTATCTCCTGTTCTCAGGATAGCATAAGAGGTACTATAATACCACACAATAAACATATACTAGCAATGCAAGCTCACTACTTTAAAAAATGACACATAAATTCGTTTAAATGACTACTATATAACATTATCTTATACTTATAAATGATAGTTTGACAATATATCGTTAAATATGTTAGTATGTATAGAATGGAGGTTAGCCATGTTGTACAAACTAGAAATTGAGAACTTCTTCTCTATCAGAGATAGGCAGGTGCTTGATCTTACGATTCCGCCCAATGTTCCCGATCTGGACGGGCGGTACGCACAGATTTTCAAGGGCTCAGACCTTCGCGTACCAAAAGTCATCGCCTTTTATGGCGCAAATGCATCCGGAAAGACGACGGTACTGCGTGCACTAGAATTTATCATTTCTATGGTTCGAGATAGCGCACAACGAACAGTGCCAGGATTTGCATGTGAACGGTTCAACGACGCCGATTCAGCTTCACGCCCTATTGTTCTCGCTATCGAATTTGGGGGCGAGATGAATTTGTCCCCCGAAATAATGGCGAGAATAGCAGCAGGTGAAGCCGTGGAATATGGTGTTTATCGCTACGAGCTCTCCATAGAGATAAAAGATGGGATAGCTACGGGCATAGCAAGCGAGGCACTTCGCCAAAAGCCTAAAGGGCAAGGAAAATGGCAACGTGTCTTTGAACGGGATGCGGGCGGCAAGGTAAAAGATTCACGTTGGTTCTCGTTGTCTGGATATCATCATCTTCTTAATACGCTACGTCCGAATGTCTCTGTACTATCATCTTTTGCTATGTTCCAGCATCCAGCGGCCATGCTCTATGTTAATGCGGCACGAAAAGTACTATTTCACTTATGGTCTGTTCAGGAGGGGAATGACCAGCCGATTATTAGCTATTTGGTTCAGCAGCCTGATGTTCTCTTAAAGCTGAATAAAGAATTGAACCGTATCGATGTCGGCGTGGAAGGGATGCGCTTTGCGGACAGCCCTAATGGGCCTCAAGCGATGTTTAAACATTCTGGGTTGCAGGTCGAAATGCCGTGGCTTTTACAAAGTCATGGCACCCGCGCTTTCATAAAAACATTCCCAACAATCGCTGTAACCCTAAGTCAAGGCGGAGTTTGTGTGATCGATGAAATGGATTCATCAATTCATCCGTTAGTGCTTCCAGAGATTTTGCGTTGGTTTCACGACAAAGAATCTCGTAATCTACTTGATGCGCAGCTTTGGTTTAGTTGCCATTCCGTTTCCCTTCTTGATGACTTAAATAAAGAGGAAATTGTAATTTGTGAAAAAGATCGTCAGGGACGAACAAAAATTTTTAGCCTCATGGACATGAAAGTGCGTCGTGATGATAACCATTATCGTAAATATTTGAGCGGCGCTTATGGCGGCGTCCCGCAAATCGGATGAGAAGTCGTCGCCCTTTCATTCCTCAAAGACGGCCTATCTTTATCGGTTGCGAGGGAGAGTCAGAATGCGGTTATGTGGGGTTGCTTCAAGACTTGATTCGAGATGCAGTCCTACCGGTTCATCTGATAATTGAGGACTTAGGATTGGGTGCGGGAGATCCCCTTTCTCGAATTGAAATGGCAATTCGTAGACTCGAACATTTAAAGAGAACACGAACATCCCCTCCAGAAAGGTTTGTGCTGCTTGATTCTGACCAAGCCGAACGTGATCGTAATCGGGCTGATGATGCCCGTCGCTTGGCAGTGGCGCACAACATTCACATTGTTTGGCAACGCCCCTGTTTTGAAGCGGTTGTTCTTCGACATTTGCCTAACCGCTCAACTAATCGTCCACCTGAGACTCTGGAAGCTGAGCGAGCTTTAAATCGTGAATGGCCCGACTACGAAAAACCTATGAGCCGTACAGAATTGGCAACGCGGATAGACCTTGCGGCAGTATTGCAAGCGGCGGCTGTAGAGCCAGAGTTAGGAGCCATGTTGCGTTGCATGGGCCTAATATAAACTTCCATTCCTCAACACGCTTCTTTACTGCAACGATTTATCAGCGGTAAGGTGTCTGCCAACGTACTTAGTGCCCACGCCCATCGGTTCCATATGCATCAAATTCACAGCGATATCCCTTTAAGTATCTCCGATGGGCTGATGCCGAACCCTTTGGCAACCTTGCATACGGTTTCCAGCGATATTTCTCTCTTTCCATTCTCAATATGGCTGATGTACGTCCTGTGCAGGTCGGCGCGGTCGGCAAGCTCTTCCTGCGGCCACTTTTTCTTGTGGCGGAGCTTTTGGATTCTGGAACCTAGCTTTTCGTATACATTCATGCTCAAAGGAAGCAATAATGTAGACAAACCGTCTATAGACGACCTGTAACATTCGTATTACAAGATATGCAATTCAGACTATTTTAATCCTTTGCGCGTTATATAGTTAAGTCAACATGAAGGCAAAAACCAATGAAAATTCTAAAACTCATAATTACCGCTATCGTATGCGGTGCTTTGTCGGCCTGTTCAAACACAGTACAATTTCAGAGTGAGCTAAAAAAATCTGCTATTTCATGCCCGCCATACAGCCAAATCAAAGATGCTGGTGAGGAAGCAGATGCGGCTGTCAAATCATGTGAAGCAGAAAGGGCAAGCGGAAAATTAGAAACATATGTTGATGCCGCAAAATGCGCCAATCCTCAAATTATAAAAGCCTTCAAAGGTGTGAACTACCCATACATGGATTCAGTCAAAACCTATACCGCAGATCATTTGAATATCGCTAGAAGAATGGACAATAAAGAAATCACACAAGGTGAGATGAAGTCTTTACTAATAGAATCTGCCAAGAAATTTCTTAATGACGTAAAGGAAGCGGCCAGTATAAAGGGATACCCGTTGCCCAGAAAAGTTGCGGTGGCTAGCACTGAATGCGTTACTGAGGGCGGAAGGCCTATATGGGCAAAATATGCGCCCTCTTTCGTAGACCTCTATGATGCCTTCCGTGAAGAAATTGAGAAAAATGCCAAGGCCTACGCTAAAGGCACCATTTCATTTAATAAATTCATAGCCAACAATAAGAACGCGCAGGCCAATTTTGACAACCAAGTGCGCTCACGTCGCGCTTCGATGGACGCTTATAACCGTCAAAGATTGGGGATTGCCCTGCTGGCCATTAGTGGTGCTATGCAGGCAGGATCAGACGGTATACAGCAACAGTCATATCAGCCGGTGCAACAACAGCAATATCAGCAGCAGCAAATCCAGCAACAGCAACAATATCAGCAACAGGTGCCGATATCTCGCGTTCAGGAAAAGTTGTGGTCACATCAGGCCACTAGCCCGCCGCCGCAGTACCCGACTGACGTTTATGATGGTGGGTTAAACCAACAATGATCGGTATCACAGACAGACGGGCTTTTTCACAACACATGGAAAAATTAATCAAGATCGGGTTTATCACGCTCGCCCTGTCTGTGTCTGCCCCAGACCATTGGGCGGCAGCAGCCAGTCCCGCTCCATCAAATACAGGTGCATTACCTGCCGGATTTACCGTTGACGCGCAACCACAACTCCCAGACACAACAAACATCCAAAAGACGGCGCAGGATGAACGCTTGGCAGAAGCAGCTTACAACCGGCATGACTATCAGACCGCTTTGAAACTGTTACGGCCTTTGGCTGAACAAGGCATCGCTGGCGATCAAAACATTATCGGCACGTTTTACTACAACGGCAAAGGCGTGAAGCAAGACCAGACAGAGGCTCTGAAATGGTTTCAGAAGGCCGCAGACCAAGGTAATGTTGACGCACAATATAATCTAGGGAATGCTTATCACTTTGGTGAAGGCATTGAAAAAGATTATAAGGAAGCGGTTAACTGGTATCGCAAGGCGGCGGATCAAGGAAACATCGGCGCTCAAATCAATCTTGGTGCCATGTATTATAATGGTGAGGGGGTCACGCAGAGCTATACTGAAACTGCGAAGTGGTATCGTAAGGCGGCGGATCAGGATGACGCAGGTGCACAGTTTAAGCTCGGTCTCATGTATTCCAATAATGGTTACGGAGTCATGCGTGACTATGGGGAAGCCGTAAACTGGTTTAAAAAATCTGCGGATCAAGGCAATGCGGATGCTCAACATGCCCTTGGTCATGCGTACCTTAGTGGTTGGGGTGTGGATAAAGACCCTAAACAAGCAATGGAGTGGTTTCAAAAGGCGGCTAAGCAGGGTGATACTGACGCGCAGAAAATACTTAACTCAGCATATAATGCTGACGGTACGCTTAAATCTGAAATTGATCGAAAGGCCGATTTTATCAGAAACAATTATGCGCAGTTATTACAAAAAGCTGACGATCTTGCTAAACAAGAACGCCCAGGAGATCCTGATTTCTTTGCAGAAAACCATGCCAGTGCAGAAGAGCACCTAGACGAGATTCTTAAGCAACAAGAGTTAATGCATAAATCCACTATCTACAGCGATCATATCGACGATGCCATAAGACAAGACAACTCAGATATAAATTACATTGAGATGGAACAGAGGCAGAAGCAACAAGAGATGGAAAATCAGCATAGAGAAACAGAAGACAGGATTCAGATCGAAGAAAATTCTGATGCTTCGCGTCGCGCACAGACAGAAATGGATAATATGCATCAGCAGCAGGAACAGCAGAGGCAACAGATTGAGGAGCAACAGCAACAAATGCAACAGCAGAGGGTTAACGGAGGCTCTTATCCATAGGCCATAAGAAAAGTCCGTTTCGGACATAAAGTCTGATATAGTAAATTTATGGGGAGAAAATATGCAAGTTGTCGCCTTAAAACCCAGTGATCTTTCCACAGCTCTTCAATCGATTGTCGGCAAAAACAAGAGATCGTACAAAAAACGTTTTTCCGTCATCATGGGTGCCAAGGGAGAGAAATTTGCTGTTGCCGATGCCCAATACCATGCCACGACAGCCGAAATGCCCTGTACGGGTGACTGGAAAGGAACGGCTGAAATTAATGGCCCACAATTCAGGAATATCATGAAGACATTCATTAATAATGAGCTTGCCCTTATTTCAAAAGAAGATGATTCCATCATCATAAAAAGCGGATCATCAACAATCACGCTAAAAAGGCTTGATCCTCTTGATAAAAAAAAGACAAAACGAAAGCCGCTGCCCCATAAAGGCAAGGTCGAACATCCGCCTGATCCAACCACGAAGAAAGCTGAATATAACGATACGTGGAAATTCAGCGCCCGTGTTCCCCTGCCTGCCGACGCTTATAAAAAGCGCATAGATGATAAGGAATAAGAGCGGCATCCTTGCTGCTACAGTATCGAACGTCAGCCAGCGAGCAATCTATATTTAGCCATATTAATTTATTAAACATGGGACTTTTCTGAAAAAATTTTATAGATGATGCGTTATATGTACGTACAAGGGGGGTGTCGTTTTCCCCCCCTGCCGGTGGGGGTGGCCTCTGTTTTTATCATTTATTTTTAAAATGCGCTTGCGGCTTGCGGGTGGCGGCTGGCGCAGGTCGTCCCACTAAAATTCTTCCCGCCAATGGTAAGAATAAACAAGCGTCCAAAGCCGAAGTCCTGAAGTCCGCCGGTATCAGCACATCGCAGGCGCATAGGTGCGAGAAGCTGGCGACGGCGGAAAGGACGGCAGCAGGCGGCTGGCGACAGGCACAAAGACCGCAGGCGCTCGCTGGCGGCGGCGGGGAGGGCTGGCGGGAAGGCAGACACGGCAGCGTATGGGGCAGCACCGAGAGAGTTGAGACGAAATATGTCTACAATAAGGAAACTTGATTTTATTATTTTTCATGGTATATTTTAGCGGCAAATGTGCATGATCCCTATGCAAACTAAAAATGGCGTTTTTGATACATTTGTGGGTATATTTGTGGGTATTAATCAAAACATCATTACTAAATATATAATAAATTCAGCTAGTTATACCGAATATACTGTAGAGTCCCTCGCTACCATATCACTCTTCAGCATCATTCATTAACATTCGGATACGAGCGCAGAACCCAAGTAAACCTTGGGTTTTTTGTTGTCTGCGAATTGGCGCGAAAACAACTGCATTCATTTACAACCGTGCTAAATGTGGGTATAATGGGAATTATATACCCACGAGATGAAAAGGAGATACCCCCAATGGCTATAACAGACCTAAAATGCAAGAACGCCAAACCCAAGGAAAAGCCTTATAGAATTGCGGCTGGCGGCTCAATGTATCTGGAAGTCAAGCCCAATGGATCGAAGTACTGGCGCATGAAATATCGCGTTGCCGGAAAAGAAAAGCTTCTGGCAATTGGCGTATATCCAAATGTTTCTGTAACCAATGCCTGCCATGCACGGGATGAAGCGAAGAAACTCATCAAGGCAGGGCAAGACCCCTCCAATGTTAAGAAACAGGGAAAACGCCAAGCAATCACCAATGCGGAAAACACTTTCGAAGTCGTCGCTCGTGAATGGCATGAGAAACAGCTTAGCCGCTGGAGCGAGGATCATGCAGATAACATCCTGCGGAGGCTTGAAGTGGATATATTTAGCCAAATAGGAAGCCGCCCCATTGCCAATATTGACGCACCTGAACTGTTACAGGTTCTTAGAATTGTAGAAAATCGCGGCTCCTTGGATATCGCAGGGCGCTTAAAGCAGATATGTGGACAGGTACTCCGCTATGGCATTGCTACAGGAAAATGTGACCGTGACCATGCCGCCGATCTGAAGGGCGCTCTAAAGGTAAGCAAGACACAGCACTTCGCAGCCTTGGATATAAAGGATATGCCGGATTTTCTGAAAGCCCTTGAGAATAATAATGCCCGTCTGTATGCTCGCACCCGCCGTGCTACTCAGTTATTGATGCTTACCTTTGTGAGAACCTCTGAGCTTATAGAGGCTACTTGGGATGAGTTTAATCTGGAGAATGGACAGTGGGAGATACCTGCCGCCCGCATGAAGATGGGAAAAGCTCATATTGTTCCTTTATCGCGTCAAGCCATTGCATTACTAAAAGAGCAGCAGGAAGAAACAGGGCATATGAAGACCAGCTGGGTATTCCCCAGTCAGGTACGCCCGACTGATCCCATGAGCAACGGCACGATCATCAACGCTATCAAGCGCCTCGGATACCAAGGACGCATGACAGGCCACGGCTTCAGGGCGCTCGCTAGAACAACGATCCGCGAGAAGCTGGGCCATGAGAGTGAAGTAATCGAGAGACAGCTTGCACACACTCCCAGCGGCAGCCTTGGCGCAGCTTATGACCGCACTCAGTTTATCCCTGAGCGTAAGGAAATGATGCAGCAATGGGCTGATTATCTGGATGCCATTGCCAGTGGCGGCAAGGTTGTTGTCGGTAATTTTAAGAAACAGATGGCGTAATGGTTGAGATACCAACAGAAGCGGCGGTTATAAAATCATTTCTAAAAGATGAAAATTTTGAGGAAATATATCTTGTAATAAAACCTCATTTGAAGGCTGATATTAACAAGGATGAACTTCATTTTGATCTGGCAAATATTGTCTTCAATGTTCCCCAATTTGTGCGCGACAAAGAGCATGGCCCTACACATGGAGAAATCCTTAAATATCTAAATAGATTATACAGTGACATTGCAAGGCTCGCTGAAACGCTCGCACACGCTGAAAAACTTTACCCCCCACTTATTGATGAGGAATGCGGAAATATCTTCCCGCCGCAAATTCCTCAATGGTTAAGTCCGTATATAGATCATTTTGAAAGAGACAAGCTGCAAAATTTATTAAAAAGCTTGGCAAGCCTTCACGGCTCTGCACTTGAATACTCAAGCGGCGGAAAGAAGCCTCGATATTCAAGTCGTCCGTATTATATAAAAGAGCTAGTCGCTGTATTTGAAAAATATACAGATTTAAAAGCAATCGTAAAAAGAAATGACAGCACCCCCTTTGGCTTATTCGCCGTTGCATACTTTTACTATGCTCCGGTGGGCATTAAAGACAAAGAGGGAATAGGCGAATATATTGTTTTTGAAGAATTAAATAAGCTTGCAAAAACAAATAGCTAGTTAGTATTACAGTTATTTAACCGCCCTCCCTATACATTCCGCCCCCTCATTTTTTGTTTTTTATTGATGATACTCTTGAAGACAGTCGTATTCGCGGGTGTCAAACAAACAAGAGGAAAAAAACATGATCCCGTTCAAAAAATGGTGCCAAGACAAAAATATAGGCATGACCTATGGCTATGACCTACTGAAAAAAAATAAACTTCATGCGATTAAGCTGGGCAAAAAAACATATATTACGGATGAGGAAGATCAAAGATTTATCTCATCCTTGCCCGCATATAAACCTGAACATGCAGGGGAATAGCCATGCCCCAGAAAAGACGAAACCCCGCTGTTCAGGGCGGGGCTGGTAGTGTCGTTAGCAATTCTAAAAATACACGATTCCAGCAAAGAAAACAAGCATTAAAATCACAGTCACGGGGACGGCAAAATCACTGGCGCATCGCAGGACGTGACTTCTCGTGTTTAAGATTCATGGTGCAGCCATGACTGTAGCAGATTTCAAAAACGCCTTGGCAGCAGCAGGTTATCCAACGGATGACAATATAAAGGCAGATGATGAGATAAACCGCGCTCACAGAGTCGGTGACAAGGCAGGCAAGCGCGACATCCGGTATCGGCTGGCAGTTGACGGAAACTTTGGTTATGGGTGGTTTATCTATCAGGGCGGCGAGCGTCAAGACTTCCATTCCAAAGGGCAGCAGCGGACAGCCTCTGAAGCAGCAGCACAGAAAGCCAAGATTGATGCCCAGCGCAAGGCCAGTGCCAAGGCCCTAAAAGACGCACAGGCTGCGGCTGCCAAGTCCGCTGAATATAGATTGGCGCACGCCGCGCCTGCGTATCATCCATATCCCGCCCGCAAGCAGGTGGAGGCAGGGCCGTGCCGCGTGAGTCACGGTGCGCTTCTGGTGCCGATGTACGGGACTGATGGTGTATTGTGCAGCTTACAGACGATCAGCGCGACTGGTGACAAGCGATACCTGAAAGATGGTAAAAAGGGCACACTGACACTGGCAGGCAACAGCACTATCGCCCTAGTCGAAGGTTTCGTCACCGGCATGACCGTTCATACAGCGACCGGCTGGACTGTCGTCATTTGCTTCGATACGGCGGGATTGAAGGCGTATGCCGGTCAGGTACGAAAGATCCATGGAGATTCGGAGATCGTGATATGCGCCGATAACGATCAATGGGTATTTAAGGCTGGCAAGCGTCCGTCTGAATTATCTGACGACAAAGCCACATGGCCTGCTGGCGATGATCCACGGTGGACTGAATGGCGCAATGATGGTTTATTGACAAACCCTGGTATTGAGGCAGCTATGGCTGCTCTTAAGAAGGTTGGCGGGAATGCTCGCATTGTGACTCCTAAATTTAAGAACACCGCTCCCCGCCCGACCGATTTCAATGATCTGCAAGTGGCAGAGGGGCTGGATGCCGTGCATGCACAGCTTACCGCACAGCCGGTGATAGACCGCTCAGTCGAAAGCGCTACAACCCCGCCGAGTCTTCCTGATGCCACAGAAGATTCTAATCCTGACGATGTGGCAGAGGAACTGTCTGAGGATGAAAAAACAACGTTGCCAGAAGTAGAATCTCTCATCGATCCTTTAAAAATACCTGGCATTATAGGCGACACCATCCGTGCCATCGTTGAGACGGCGCAGAAGCCGCAGCCAGAGCTTGCCATGCTGGGTGTTTTTGCGGCATTAGGTGCTATTTTGGGACGCAGATACGCCAGCCCTATGAATACACGCACAAACCTTTACACAGTCGGAATTGCATCAACAGGAAGTGGAAAAGATCATCCACGCAAATTTATTCAGCAGCTCTTACATGAATCTGGTTTTGGCGCTTACCTAGGGGCAGACATGATCGTGTCGGGCGCCGGACTCTTGATGGCCGTTAATAAGCGCCCTTCCCAGATTATGTTTGTCGATGAATTCGGGATGGTGCTGGAAGGGATGCTAGGCCAGAAAGGATCGCCTCATATGAAAGTGGCATCAAAAATTATCACTGAGCTATATTCTTCAAGCTCTGGGACTTTTTACGGCGGTCAGTATGCTGATCCTAATCGGGAGCCCTTCAAAATCCCATTTCCTAATTTATGCATCTTCGGCACGACGACTCTTAAAAAATACGTTGGGGCTATGAATAAAGAAGTTATTGAATCCGGTGAATTTAATCGTTTCATCGCCATGTGTCCAAAGGTTGAAAAACCCCCACGCAAAAGAAATATGGGATCATCTAATCCACCAAAGACAATCATTGAGGCATGGAAAAAATTTCTTCCAGCGGGTAATTTAGAAGTCCTCAACCTTTCGAGCATTGTACCGGAGGTGGTGACGGTGCCATGGGATGGGCTTGATGACCGTATCTGGGAAATGGGGCTGTTTGAGGACAAACAGAACAAAAGGGATGGTGAAACTGGCGCACTATGGGGCAGATACACGGAGAATTGCATCAAGTTCGCTATGATGCTTGCCATCGACCGTGATCCAGCGTCGCCCTGCATGATTACAGAGGACTTCGATATTGCGGAGGCCATTGTTAAACAGGCCGTCAATTTCATGACCACTCTCGCCAATGAACATATGGCCGACAGCGATCACGAAAAAAATTGTAACCAGATTCAACAGGCGGTTAAAAAGAGGGGCGGCGCAATAACAAAGTCGCGACTCTGGAAGGCGACGCGGCACATGGACACACGGCAGAGAAGGATGGCAATAGACTCTCTCATCGGAGAAGGGACATTAGAACAGGAAGAGCGTCCCACCGCAGGGCGTAACGTGACATGGTACAAGCTGGTGAAAAAGTAATGGAATGGACAATAAGTACCATGCTAAGTTTTTGAGATCATTAACAAAATTGCTTATTGTCCTTTTTCTCACCGCTCTGTGTAACTGAAAAAAATATCTTGATTA